>JBIPME010000197.1:0-4485 GCA_044369275.1 Rhodoferax sp. | reverse complement strand
CGGGCTGGTCTGCGTCGAACTCTATGGCTTCGAGTTCGATGTTGGTTTTGATGAGCTTGGAGATGTCTGCGACCAAGCGCGCATCGTTGTTGCCGCCAACAAAGCTCACGGCCAACCCAGAGGCGCCAGCACGGCCTGTGCGGCCAATGCGGTGCACATAGTCTTCTGCATTGAAGGGGATGTCGAAGTTGAACACCGCAGGCACGTCTTTGATGTCGAGTCCGCGTGCCGCAACGTCGGTGCACACCAGCAAGTCGACTTCGCCTTTTTTAAACGCGTCCAGCGCTTTCAGGCGTTCGTCTTGGCTCTTATCGCCGTGCAAGGCCGCAGTTTTCAAGCCTTCGCGCTCTAAGGAGCGGGCTAAGCGGGCGCAGCCCAGCTTGCTGTTGACAAACACAAAAGCCTGTTTCATGCCCCGTGTTTTGAGCACTTGGTGCAGCGCTTGGCGTTTGTTTTCATCGGTCACGCTGTAGAAATGCTGTTCTACGGTGGCGGCAGTGGCGTTGGAGCGGGCCACTTCGATGGTGGTTGGGTTTTGCAAATAGCTGCCAGCCAAGCGTTTGATTTCAGGCGAAAACGTGGCCGAAAAAAGCAGGGTGGTGCGTTGCTTGGGCAAATACGACAAGATGCGCTGGAGGTCGGGCAAAAAGCCAATGTCCAGCATGCGGTCCGCCTCGTCTAAAACCACATACTCGACTTGGTTGAGTATGGCGCTTTTGGCTTCGATGTGGTCTAGCAAGCGCCCGGGCGTGGCCACCAAGACTTCGACCCCGGCTTTGAGCTCCAGGGTTTGCGGTTTCATGTCAATGCCGCCAAAGACGACGGCGCTGCGCAGGTTGGTGTATTTGGCGTAGAGCTTGACTTGTTGGGCGACTTGGTCGGCCAGTTCGCGGGTGGGCAAGAGTACCAAGGCGCGCACGGGGTGGCGTGCGGGGGAGGCCGAGGCGTTTTCGTGCTTCATGAGGCGCTGCAACAAAGGCAGTGCAAATGCGGCTGTTTTGCCGGTGCCGGTTTGTGCGGCACCCATGACATCGCGCCCTGTGAGTACCACCGGAATGGCTTGGGCTTGGATGGGCGTCATGGACGTATAGCCCATCTCGGCGACGGCGCGCGCGATGGGGGGAGCCAGTTGCAACTGGGCAAAAGCCAGTGCAGGGGTTTCAGTGGTCAGTTCGGTATTCAAAGGGGTTGGGCATAGCCAAAAATAATGCTATCCATCCGATAGCAGGATACCCGATTTTGGGTCGGGTGTATGTGATTATCGCCCATAGCGCTCAAAATGCTCAGGCCTTAGGCAGGGTGACGCCCACCTGGCCTTGGTATTTGCCGCCACGGTCTTTGTAGCTGGTCTGGCAAACGTCGTCTTTATCACTTTCAAAAAACAGCACTTGGGCGCAGCCCTCACCGGCATAAATTTTGGCCGGTAGTGGGGTGGTGTTGCTAAATTCCAAGGTCACATAGCCTTCCCACTCGGGTTCGAAGGGGGTGACGTTGACAATGATTCCGCAGCGTGCGTAGGTGCTTTTGCCAAGGCAAATGGTGAGTACATTGCGCGGAATGCGGAAATACTCCATGGTGCGCGCCAGTGCAAAGCTGTTGGGCGGGATGATGCAGACCTCGTCGTGGAAGTCGACAAAGCTTTTTTCATCGAAGTTTTTCGGGTCCACCACCGTGCTGTGGATGTTGGTAAAGACTTTGAATTCAGGGGCGCAGCGGATGTCATAGCCGTAGCTGCTGGTGCCGTAGGAGATGATTTTTTTACCCTCGCTTTGGCGAATTTGGCCGGGCTCGAAGGGCTCAATCATGCCGGTGGTCTCGGCCATATGGCGAATCCAGCGGTCGCTTTTAATGCTCATGGGGTATCTCCTGAAGTGGGGCGGTCATTGTAAAAGGGCTGTTTCATCCAGCGCGGGCTGCGCCTGTGAAATGACGGTGCGCTCTATGAGCCGGTCGTCGCCCAAAACGACCATGGCAAACAGCAGTTCGTCTAGCGTTTGGGCTTGCGCGGTTTTGCGTGCCAGCAAGGGGGTGGCTTGGGGGTTGAGCACCACAAAATCTGCTTCGCAGCCGACCAGCAAGTTGCCAACGGTGCAGGCTTGGTCCGAGGGGCAGCCCATGAGCACCTGCCCGGCCCCAGCCGTATGCTGCCACCATAAATGCTGCGGTGAGAGGGTGACTGCCGATTTGCTTTGGTTTTCCCGTGCGACATAGTAGGCCGCGAGCATGGTGCGAAACGGGCTAAAGCTGGTGCCTGCGCCCACGTCGCTGGCCAAGCCATAGCGAAAACCGATGCGGTCGGCACCCGCGTAGTCGAAAAAGCCGCTTCCCAAAAACAAATTGCTGCTGGGGCTGATGGCGGCGGCGGCACCGGTTTCGCGCATCAGGCCGCGGTCGTGGTCGTCGAAATAGATGCAGTGCGCGTACACCGCGCGCGGGTGCAGCAGGCCAAAGTCTGCATAGGTTTGCAAATAGCTGCGCGATTGCGGGAACAGGCTTTGGGCCCAGGCAATTTCGTCACGATTTTCCGCAACGTGGCTTTGTAGCCACACATCGGGGTACTGTGCCGCCAAGCTGCCCGCGCCGCGCAGTTGCGCCTCGCTGCTGGTGGGGGCAAAGCGCGGTGTGATGGCATAGCCCAAACGGTCTTGCCCATGCCAGCGGGCAATCAGTGCCTCGGTGTCACGCAGGCTTTGTTCGGTGGCGCTGAGGCGGCTGCCCGGCAGGCTGTGGTTGAGCAAGGCCGGTGGTGCGTTGCGGTCCATCAATACCAAGCCCGTGACCAGGCGCATGTGGCGCGCTTGGGCTTGGGCAAACAAAGCGTTGACGCTGTTGCTGTGCGAGGTGGCAAAAGCCAAGGCGCTGGTCACGCCGTTTCGCAGCAGTTCGGCGATAAAAAAGGCCGCTGCTTGCATGCTGTAGTCGCTGTCTGCAAAACGCATTTCTTCGGGGAAGGTGTACTGTTCTAACCAAGGCAACAGACCGGATGCGGGCGAGCCGATGATGTTGGTTTGGGGAAAGTGCAGGTGCAAATCCACAAAGCCGGGCGCAATCAGCCGCCCCGGCCAGTGCACCACGGCAAGCCCGCCATAGCGGGGGGCCAAAGCTTGCCAACTGCCAATGGCTTGCACCACTTGCACGCCGTGCGCGTTGGGGCCGACAACCAGCAAGCCGTCCGCTTCGTAGATGGCTTGGGCTGGGCCTGCGGTGGGGGCTGCAAACCACAGCAAGGCGGCGCGGTAGGCTTTCATGCGGCTGTTTGCCTGCGCAGTGTGCAACCGTCGCCGATGGCATCGCGCCATACGCGCACCTGTACCAACTGTGGGAGTGCGGGGCAGAGCTGTTGCCAAATATAAGCGCATAGGTTTTCTAGCGTGGGCTTTCCCAACGCGGGCACTTCGTCTAGCAAACGGTGGTCCAGGCTGGGGCGCAGGTCGGCGATGGCTTGGCGCACCAGCCCCAGGTCCACCACCATGCCGGTGCTGGGGTGGGGCTGGCCGCTCAGGCGCACTTCGGCGTGGTAGGTGTGGCCGTGGATGCGTCGGCTGGACTCGGCTTCGATGTCGCGCTGCAAGCTGTGGGCGGCGTCAAAGAAGAATTGCTGCGATATTTCAAATTGGGGTTGTGCGGAGCTCATCGAATGCCTGTGATTTTGTGGGTTTGTAAAGACAAGCGCCAAGCAGGGCGCGCCAAGCATTGGGCGATGCAGGCTTGCAGATTTGCTTTGTGAAAAATGTTGTCCATCGGTTGCAAATAGCGGTGTGTGAAGGTTTGGGTCTCCAGTTCCGCCAGATCCAAACCGGCTTGCGGCCAGACCACTTTGAGTTCGTCGCCGCTGCGTTGCACCCAAGGCGCACCGGCTTTGGGGCTGACGCAAATCCAGTCGATGCCCGGCGGTGCGGCAATGCTGCCATTGGTTTCTACCGCAATTTGAAACTGTTGCGCGTGCAAAGCCGCCACCAGCGCCGTATCCACTTGCAGCAGCGGCTCGCCGCCTGTCATGACCACAAAACGGTGGCCGTGGTCGCCAGCGGGCCACTGTTGCGCAATCTGCTGGGCGAGCGCCTGCGCATTGGCAAACTTTCCCCCTAAAGTGCCATCGGTGCCCACAAAATCGGTATCGCAAAACTGGCACACCGCAGTGGCACGGTCCTGTTCGCGGCCGGACCACAAGTTGCAACCTGCAAAGCGGCAAAAAACGGCGGGTCGGCCCGCGTGCGCGCCTTCACCTTGCAAGGTGTAAAAAATTTCTTTGACTTGGTAGGCCATTACGCAACCCCCAGCAGCTGCGCTGCACTCGGCCTGCATTGCATACCATGGGATTGGGCATGGACACGTGAATGAAAACGTGCCTGGAAAGGGGTGTGCAAATGGGGGTGGGAATGCAAATGCGCGTGGGGGATGGTTTTTACACGTGCGGCACAACAGGGTGCGCAAGACGTGAGGTTTTTGTACATGGTAGTCCTCGACATGGCTCCGCAACACAAA
>JBIPME010000229.1:0-4139 GCA_044369275.1 Rhodoferax sp. | reverse complement strand
GCGCAAGGTGGACCAGTGGCCAAAGGCCACAATGTCGGCGGCGGTTTGGCGTTGCGGCACGTCAAACCAAGGCATGTAACCCGCAGGCGCGGTGCCCGCGCTGTCTTTGCTGGCAAATTCCATGGCCCCTTCGGCGGTGCAAAAGCGCAGCCTTGTGAGGCTGTTCACAATCACGCGCAAGCGCTCCATGCCTTGCAATTGTTCCGACCAGATGTTGGGGCTGTCGCCGTACATGGATTGGAAAAATGCTGCGGCGTCGCCAGAGCGCAGCACCTGCTCAACTTCTGCCGCCAGCGCCATGGTGCGCGCGGCAGTCCAGCTCGGTTGCACCCCCGCATGCACCATCAGCAAGCTGGTGTTGCCCAGGGGCAGTTGCAGCGCCAAAGACTGCTGGCGCAACCAATCGAGCAAAGGCGCGCAGTCCTTGGCTTGCAACAGCGTTTGCAACGTGTCTTTGCGCCCAGCGGGGCGCACGCCCTGCGCCACGGCGAGCAGGTGCAAATCGTGGTTGCCCAAGAGGCAATGGGCCGCATCGCCATAGCCTTGCAAGCGGCGCAGCACGGCATCGGACTGGGGCCCTCGGTTGACCAAGTCGCCCAAAAAATACAGCGTGTCGCGGCTGGGTGAAAAGGCCACACGCTCTAGCAGGCGCGCCAGTGCGCTGTCACAACCTTGTAAATCCCCGATCAGGTAAAGTGCCATTGTCTTGATTCTTTCTGGTGTTGCATGGATTTTCTAATCATCTTGGTTTTGATGTTGCTCAACGGCGCCTTTGCCATGTCGGAGATGGCTTTAACCGCCAGCCGCAAAGTGCGCTTGCAGACCTTGGTGGACACGGGCGACAAAGGCGCGCAGGCCGCAGTCACGTTAATGGAGAACCCGACCCAATTTTTGTCTGTGGTGCAAGTGGGCATTACGTCGATTGGCATGCTCAACGGCATTGTCGGCGAAGCCGCGTTTGGGCATGGGCTCTCGCATTGGCTGGTCAGCATGTTCAGCCTGTCGCCCAAGGCCTCCGACATTATTGCCACGGTGCTGGTGGTCACGCTGATTACGTTTTTAACCATTGTTTTCGGTGAATTGGTGCCCAAACGCATTGGCCAGCTTTACCCCGAATCCGTGGCACGCATCATCGCACGCCCCATGGCCATGCTGGCCGTGGCGGTGCAGCCTTTTGTGCGTTTGCTATCGGTGTGCACCCAAGCGGTATTGCGCCTGCTGCGGGTGGACACCTCGGACACCCGCACCGTCACCGAGGCCGAGATTTCCGCCAGCCTGGAAGAAGGCGTGGATGCGGGCATCATTGAAGAGCACGAACACCAGATGGTGCGCAACGTGTTTCAGCTCGATGATCGGCAGCTAACCTCCATGATGCTGGCACGTGTGGACATCGCTTGGCTGGATGCGCAGTGGTCGGTGACACAGGCCTTGGAGGTGGTCAGTGGCCAAGCCGACCAAGGGCTGCACTCATGGTACCCCGTGTGCCGGGGCTCCTTGGACGAGCTGGTGGGCATCGTGAGCATGGCGCGCCTGCTAGAGCGTGGTGAGCGCTACCCCTATTCGATTGGCGCCCTAGTAGAGCCTGCGGTGTTTGTGCCAGAAACTTTGACCGGCATGGAGTTGATTTCCCAATTCCGCATTAAATCGGCCCGCATGGTCTTTGTGGTGGACGAGTACGGCGCACTCCAAGGCTTGATTACCCCGCTGGACATCCTCGAAGCCATTACCGGCGAGCTCCAGCCCGATGCCCAAACCCAAGCCTGGGCGGTGCGCCAAGGCGAACACGACTGGCTGCTTGATGGCCTCATGCCCGTGGCCGAACTCAAAGCCCGCTTGGACATCAACACCGAGCTGCCCGAAGAAAACCGGGGCCGCTACAACACCCTCGCAGGCCTGCTGATGTCAGTGAGCGGACGCCTGCCCGCATTGGGCGAGCACATTGTTTGCGCACATTGGGTGTTTGAAGTGCAAGCGCTTGATGGACGGCGCATTGACAAGGTCGCAGCGCGACCGGTTTTGGCGAGTTAGGCAGAAAATGCCCTTGCTGCATTGTGTGAAGCGGGTGAATGGAGGTGGTTCAGATGATTAAGTCGGTACATATTGAGAATTTCAAGTCTTTGGCTTCGGTGCGTTTTGGTCTGGGCCATTTCACTTGCCTAGTCGGCATGAACGGGGCGGGCAAGAGCACGGTGCTGCAGGCCTTGGATTTCTTGTCGCAATTGATGCGAGGGGATGTGCAGGGTTGGCTGGATAGGCGGGGGTGGACTGCAGCGGATCTGCGCTGCAAGCTTCGTTCGGATCTCAATGTTTCATTCCATGTGGACTACCAACTTGAAAACGGTGATTCCTTGAGGTGGAAGGGGGATTTCAACGGGAGCAAATTAAGATGCACAAAAGAAACGCTAGTTTGTGGTGGGCTAGGGCCCAATGAAGGCATCACCCAAACCTTTCGTTTGTCAGGCCAGTCTTACAGTGTAGGCGGTCGTTCAAGTCAATCCATCGCTTTTGAGTACCAAGGCTCGATTCTTTCCGTACTCAAGGATTCAGAGTTGCCGCCTGAGTTTTTGGAATTTCGCGATGCACTGCGCAACGTCCGCTCGTTGGAGTTGTTATCACCAGACAAATTGCGCAAAAGCGCACGCGCCAGTGACCACGACATCGGCAGCGGCGGGGAAAAATTGTCGGCGTATTTGGACACCCTCAAAGGAGCGCGCAAGACCAAACTGGTGGCGCTGCTTCAAAAGTTTTATCCCGCTTTGGTGGATTACAAAATTACCTCGCAAAAGTCAGGCTGGAAGAAACTATCCGTGTTTGAGCAATATGGCAGCCAAAAGCTGGAAACCGATGCACTGCATTTGAACGATGGCTTGCTGCGCATCTTGGCTGTGTTGACGCAGGCCGATGCGGACCGTTCGTTATTGCTGCTCGACGAGCTGGAAAACGGCATCAACCAGGAGATCGTAGAAACACTGGTAGATACCTTGCTGGCAAGCCCCCAGCAGTTGTTGGTGACAACCCACAGCCCCTTGTTGCTCAACTACCTGCCGGATGCGGTGGCAAAGTCTGCTGTGCAGTTTTTGTACAAAACGCCTGAGGGCGCAACACGCATCAGACCGTTTTTTCACGTACCCCGCATGGCCGCCAAGCTGGAGGCAATGGGGCCGGGAGATGCCTTTGTGGACACAGACTTGCGCCTATTGGCACAAGAGTGCATGGAAATGGATGCCCTCGATGCGGCCGACGATGCATCCGCCGAGCTGCAGGCTGAGGATCACCGCATGGGTGCGGGTGAGGCATGAAGAAGCTGCTGATCAGCGGGGAAGGCGCACGCGACCTTGGTGCCTGCAACAACGCCCAAGGCCAGTGCTCTGACGCAGACTTCAACCGGGGACCGATGGCGGTTTGGTTGGTGCGCTTGTGGGAGTCTTTGTTGCACTACAACCCGTTCGACATCCCAGAGGCAGTTGTGTTTGTGAGTAAAAAGGCCCTGTCAGAAAAAACCAAAAACGCGGGTAGTCGCATGCAGCGACAGCGCGGCAAAAAGCAGGAGGTAGAAACGGGTTTGTATTTTTCCAATGCCCATCAGTTAGGACTGATTGCCAAACAGATGGCTTCTGACAATGGGGATGCCGTCATAGCAGTCTTGTTCCGCGACGCAGATGGCACATGCAGCGCACCAGGCCAACAGTGGCAAGCCAAATGGGACAGCATGCTCAATGGTTTCA
Source organism: Rhodoferax sp. (assembly GCA_044369275.1). Taxonomy (GTDB): domain Bacteria; phylum Pseudomonadota; class Gammaproteobacteria; order Burkholderiales; family Burkholderiaceae_C; genus Allorhodoferax. The sequence goes on along the minus strand of JBIPME010000229.1, from coordinate 414 downwards.
GGTCTGCTGAGTTTGATTTCGGTGTACCTATGTTGCCGAATCCCAAGTCCGAGGCATGGCTGCTCTGCGCAGGGAAAACCGCGCAACATTCGTATGCAGCGCTGGAAAACATTTCGGGTAACGACGATTCACCCAACTCGGCAAAAAAAAGGTGGGAATCTTTCAGAGGTGCACCGCAAAACGCAGCATTGGAGGCCGACTGGTGCATCAGCAACCCGCAAGATTGGCTTAACTTGCAGACCATGCCCAGCTTCGACTATTTTTATAAGCGTTTTCATGAAGTGGCTGGCACGATTTTGCGCAATCACACAGCGTGATGCCTATTGAGGGCGTCGCAGAAAGCGGAATTTAAAGCACGTTAAGCCTGCACGGCTTTACCTGCCTTATTTAAGAGCACACCCCGCAAAGCCGCAT
>JBIPME010000195.1:0-4515 GCA_044369275.1 Rhodoferax sp. | reverse complement strand
ATTCATGCCACGGCGGTGCGGCTCTTGACCAAAAGCTTACGCCCCATGCCCGACAAATTCCACGGCATTGCAGACCAAGAGGTTAAGTACCGCCAACGCTACATTGACCTCATGACCGACGAAACCACCCGCAAGCGATTTGTGGCACGCAGCAAAGCGGTGAGCGGCATTCGGGCTTTCATGGTGAACCACGGATTTCTAGAGGTGGAAACCCCCATGCTGCACCCCATTCCGGGCGGGGCTAATGCAAAACCTTTCTCCACGCACCACAATGCTTTGGACCAAGAAATGTTTTTGCGTATTGCGCCCGAGCTGTACTTGAAACGCCTGATCGTCGGGGGCTTTGAGCGGGTGTTTGAGATCAACCGCAATTTCCGCAATGAGGGCATCTCCGTACGCCACAACCCGGAATTCACCATGATGGAGTTCTATGCTGCGTACTGGAACTACAAAGACCTCATGGCCTTCACCGAGCAACTCATTCGCGATGCGGCCATGCAAGCGGCCGGTTCGCTCACCCTGAGCTACGGGGGCAAACCCGTGGACCTGACCCCCGCGTTTGAGCGGCTAACCATACGCGAAGCCATCGTGAAATACACCGAGGCTGGCACACAAGTCGATGATGCGCAGTGGCTGGTGCAGGCCCTGCAAAAACTCGGCCTCAAAGAAGAACAGCACAAACTCTCCAGCCGCAGCCTGGCTGGCTTGCAAGTGCTGTATTTTGAAGAAACGGTAGAAGACAAGCTCTGGCAGCCCACTTTCATTTGCGAGCACCCCGTCGAAATTTCTCCCTTAGCGCGTGCCAACGACAGCCGACCCGATGTGACCGAACGTTTCGAGCTCTACATTACGGGGCGCGAATTTGGCAATGGCTTTAGCGAGCTCAACGACGCAGAGGACCAAGCCGCCCGTTTCCAAGCACAGGTGAACGCCAAAGACAGCGGCGATGATGAGGCCATGTACTACGACCACGATTTTGTGCGCGCCTTGGAGTACGGCATGCCACCGACTGGCGGCTGCGGCATAGGCATTGACCGCTTGATGATGCTGCTCACCGACAGCGCCAGCATCCGCGATGTTATTTTGTTCCCTGCACTGCGCAAAGAACACAACGGTTAATGCGTTACGGTTGATGCCTAATCGTTGATGCGTAACGCTTAATACGTGAAAGAACTTCTCTGCTACAGGGCACAAGGCTTGGCCTACAGAGAAGTTAACGCAATTTATTCGCAACTTACATCCGCAATTTACAGGAGCTTATGCCACATGAAAACCGCGCTCTTATTTTCCAAATGGATAGATGCACTGAACCATTGGGTGGGACAAGTTTCCATGTGGCTTATTTTTGTAACTACCTTGCTCAGTGCAGGCAACGCACTGGTGCGCAAAATATTCAACCATAGCTCCAACAGCCTGTTGGAGATTCAATGGTACTTATTTGCCATGGTTTTTTTGCTGGGAGCCGGGTACGGGCTATTGAAAAACTCCCATGTGCGCATCGACTTTGTATCGAGCAAACTCAGTGCCCGTGCGCGCAACTGGATCGACATCATCGGTATTGTGCTGGTGCTGTTTCCGTTTTGCATACTCACTATCTCTTTAGGCATACCCTATTTTTGGCAAGCTTGGTTAAGTGGCGAAATGTCACAAAATGCTGGCGGCTTAGTACGCTGGCCGGCGTATCTGCTGATTCCCTTGGGCTTTGCGCTCTTGCTGCTACAAGGTGCCTCTGAACTCATTAAACGCATCACTTTTCTTGCCGGCCAAGGCCCTGATGTTTTAAGCCTCGAAGAAAACAAATCCGATGAACAAAAGCACCTAGAAGCGCTAGAAGAACGCGCTGCACGGGCCTTGGCAGGAGAGCGGTAAATGCAAACCACCTTTCTGGCGCAGCAATTTGTGCCGCTCATGTTCGCAGGCTTGTTGCTCATGTTGCTCACCGGTTTTCCGGTGGCATTTGGCTTGGCGGCCACGGGACTGGGGTTTGGCTTGCTTGGCATTGCTTTTGGCATGTTTCCGGCCGCTTTGTTTCAAGCCCTGCCCCTGCGCATCTTTGGCATCATGCAAAACGAAACGCTGCTGGCAATTCCATTTTTCACCTTCATGGGCATTGTTCTAGAGCGCTCTGGCATGGCGGAAGACCTGCTTGAGACCGTGGGCCAGGTCTTTGGCCCTGTGCGTGGCGGCGTGGCCATAGCCGTCATCTTGGTGGGAGCGCTCTTGGCGGCCACCACCGGCGTGGTGGCGGCAGCCGTGATTTCTATGGGCCTTATTTCACTGCCCGTCATGCTGCGCTACGGCTACAACCGCAGCGTAGCCACCGGCACGATCACCGCCTCGGGCACCTTGGCCCAGGCCATTCCCCCGTCTTTGGTGCTGATTGTGCTGGCCGATCAGCTGGGCCGCCCCGTTGGGGAAATGTATTCGGCCGCGCTCCTGCCGGGGCTGCTCTTGGTTGCACTCTACGTGGCTTTCATCGTGGTGCTGGCGCTGTTTAAACCCGCCATGGTGCCCGCCCTGCCGCCCGAAGCACTCTTGTACAAAGAAGACAATGGGGCCTCGGGCCACCGGTCGTTATTTGTGCTGCTGTTGGCCTGCATAGCGATTGGCTACACATGGTCACAGCAGCATGACCGCATTCTGTCCCCCTTGCTAGAGCGCAGCAAACCCGCCCTAGGCGATGAAGTTTTCATCCTCTCCCTCACCGTCGCCTTGGTCAGCGCATGGGGCTTGGCCAGTTTAAACCGCTTGTTGCACCTGCGGCTGCTGTCACGCTTGGCGCAGCAAGTCACCTTCGCGCTGATGCCGCCACTGATTTTGATTTTTCTGGTTTTAGGCACGATTTTTCTGGGCGTTTGCACGCCCACCGAAGGGGGTGCTATGGGGGCCTTGGGCGCCCTGATTTTGGCACTGGCAAAGGGGCGATTGCGCAGGCAATTGCTCAAACAAGCACTCGACAACACGGCCAAACTGGCTGCATTTGTGCTCTTTATTTTGATAGGGTCTACCGTTTTTAGCTTTACGTTCAACGCGGCCGATGGCCACATCTGGGTTGAACATTTGTTTACCCAAATTCCGGGAGGGGCTTGGGGATTTTTGCTGGTCGTGAATATTTTGATTTTTGTACTGGGCTGCTTTATCGATTTTTTTGAAATCGCGTTTATTGTGATGCCTTTGCTCGTGCCCGCAGCCGAAAAAATACTCCCCAGCATCATGCCTGGAATGACGCCAGACCAAACCATGGTTTGGTTCGGCGTGATCATCGCCATGAATTTACAAACCTCGTTCCTAACACCACCTTTTGGTTTTGCACTTTTTTATTTGCGCAGCGTAGCAGCAAAGTTTGACTACAAAGACCGCGTCACTGGCAAACCCATTGCATCGGTGAAAACCGCAGAAATCTACAAAGGTTCGGTGGCTTTTATTGTGTTGCAATTGACCATGGTCGTTGCAGTCATCGCTTTTCCAAGCTTGGTAACCGGGGGCTTGGAAAAAGAATCCCTGCTCAATGAGGTGCAAATCATGGAGCAGCTCAACCAGCCTCAAAACGCTGCCGCCCAGCCCCCCAGCGAAGCGCAACAGCAGGCACCTGATGCAGACTCTGCGGACGCCCCAACTGACAACCCCGCTGAAACAACCACACCAGAAGACCCCATGAAAGCAATGCTCGAAAGCATAGACAAAGAGCGCCAGAGCAAGCCGTAAACGAGGCTTGCGCACGCACCATCAAAAAAACCCAGCAGCGCTGGGTTTTTTGCATGCAGACCAACGCAACGCTAGCCTACCTAGAGTTTTTGTGACTGCATAAAGCTGTCAAACCGGGCTTCTGTAAAGCGAAACCACAGATTTTGATCGCGGCGGAAATTCGCATAGTCGCTGTAAACTTTTTTCCAGTTTGCATTCTTCGCGCCAATTTCGTCGTACAGCGCCATAGACTCTTTGTAAGCCAACTTCATCACGTCGTTGGGGAAAGGCAAAACTTTTACTTTTTGCGCCACCAATTGCTTGAGCGCAGCTGGGTTCTTGGCGTCGTATTTGGCTTGCATTTCAGTGTGGGCGAGCGCCGCCGCACACTGCACAATGGCCTTGTTTTCCGAGGACAGCTCTGCATACGCCTGGTCATTAATAAACAAGTCCAGCTGGGCCCCCCCCTCCCACCAGCCAGGGTAGTAGTAGTACGGCGCAACTTTGTTAAACCCGAGCTTGAGATCGTCGTAAGGTCCAACCCACTCGGCGGCGTCGATGGTGCCTTTTTCTAGCGCTGTATAAACCTCACCTGCTGGCAAGTTTTGGGGCACGCCCCCCATGCGCTCAATCACCTTGCCGGCAAAGCCACCAATGCGGATTTTCATTCCCTTGATGTCTTTTGCAGATTTGATTTCTTTGCGGTACCACCCCCCCATCTGCGCGCCCGTGTTGCCCATGGGGAAGTTAACCAAGTTGTACTTGGCGTAAAACTCGCGCATGAGCTTGCCGCCGTTACCCTCGTACATCCAGGCCGTCATTTGTCGGCTA
>JBIPME010000004.1:0-14014 GCA_044369275.1 Rhodoferax sp. | reverse complement strand
TGGATTTGCCGACATTGGGTTTGCCAACGATGGCCACCAAGCCGCAGCGTTGGTTGTCGCTGGGCGTGCCTGGCGTGGCGAGTTTGGGCATGCTTTTGAGCAAGCCTTCGAGCATGCTGTCTATGTCTTGGGGCACTTGGGGCACTTGGGGTTCTTGGCGTTCCTCAGGAGTGCTTTGGCTGCTATCGGTCTGGGCGGGGGCTGTGTGCGGCTGCGCAGGGGTTTTTTTATTTGGCATTGTTTTTGAATTTGGATTTAATGGTTTGCAGCATGGTAGCCGCTGCGGCTTGTTCGCCAGCACGGCGTGAGTGTCCTTGACCGCGCGCGCAAAGCTGGAGCTCTGGAATTTCACATTCCACATGAAAGCTTTGTTCGTGTGCAGCCCCCGTAATGTCGACGATTTTGTAGCTTGGTAGTTTCTTTTTTCTTTGTTGCAACCACTCTTGCAGCTCGGTTTTGGCGTCTTTGCCAATGGCTTTCATTTGCGGGTTGATTTCTATGGATTGAAAGAGCCTTTCAACCAGGTTTTTTGCCACGCCAAAGCCAGCATCCAAGTAGACAGCACCAATCAGGGCCTCCAAGGTGTCGGCCAAAATGGACGGGCGTTTCAGTCCGCCAGACTGTAGTTCACCCTCTCCTAGGCGAATGACTTTGGGCAGATCCAGTGTGAGGGCAATTTCGTGCAGGGTTTCTTGGCGGACCAAGTTGGAGCGAATGCGCGATAAATCGCCTTCTGGCAGGGTGGACAAGCGTGCAAAAAGTAAATCGGAGATTGCCAATCCTAGTACAGAGTCGCCTAAGAATTCGAGCCTTTCGTAATGGGTGATGGAAAAGCTGCGGTGTGTTAATGCACGTTGGAGTAGCGCAGGGTTGGAGAATCGGTGTTGCAAGCGCGTTTGCAATTTTTCTAAACCATCGTTCACTTATTTGGATTGACCTGAATATTTCAATGTTAAAAATGCAGGTCCAGCCAAGTGAATTTCACGTTGGTAGCTGAACTGCAGCAGAAGCTTGTTGTCGGTTTTGCTAATTTCTAGCTCTTTACTGGTCAAAGATTTTATGCTGTTGACGACGGCTGCTTTGTCAAATGCCTCGCGTGCCTCTAGCGGTGTTTCGAGGTAGGAGGCCCTTTGGATTGCATTTTTAATGGCCAAATACTCCGTCACGGTAGGGAAAATTTGCACTGCTAGCAAACCTATAGAAGCGGCCACAATCGCAACGAAAAGCATATTGAACAGGCTCATGCCACTGTTTAGCCTGCGATTTTGGGGTTGCTCTTGCATGGTAAATATCTAAAGGGCTGAGGCTGCAAAGGTCGAAAGCTGCAAAGGTCGAACGCTGCCAAGGTTTAATTGAATGCGCCGATGCGCTTTAGATTGCTAAAGTTCATCCAAACAAAGAATGCCTTGCCAACGATGTTGCGCTCGGGCACAAACCCCCAGTAGCGTGAGTCTTGGGAGTTGTCGCGGTTATCGCCCATCGTGAAGTACGCGCCTTCGGGTACTTTGCAGGTAAAGCCTTCGGGGTTGTAGCTGCAATTTTTGCGCGACGGAAAATCCCCAATTTCTTCTTCCATAAATCCAGCACGCCGATTTTCATACTGGATAGTGCGGTGTTTTTGGCTGCCGAACGTTTCTTCAAATTGCTTGAAGTACGTGCGTTCGGTTTCATCGTAAAACTCGGGTATCGCTTGCGTCTCAACCGCTTGGCCATTCACAGTCAAACGTTTGTTCACATAGTTAATGGTGTCGCCCGGCACGCCCACCACGCGCTTGATGTAATCCAAGTTGGGGTTAGGGGGGTAGCGAAATACCATGACATCGCCACGTTGCGGCGCGGTGCCTTGCGTGACTTTGGTGTTGAATACGGGCAGACGAAGGCCGTAGGTGAATTTGTTTACCAAAATCAAATCCCCTACCCACAGGGTCGGAATCATGGAGCCAGATGGAATTTTGAAGGGCTCGAACAGGAAGGAGCGCAGAATAAAGACCGTAATAATCACCGGAAATAGGCCCGCAGTCCAATCTAACCACCAGGGCTGCATCAGCAGGCGTGCTCGGGCTTGCTGGATGTTGTTGTCAATTTGTTCAATGCCTTGTTTTTTCAACTCTGCATGGCGCAGGGCTTGGCTGGTTTCTAAAGCCAGTGCCGCTTTTTGGCGTTGGGGTAGAAAATAAAAACGCTCGGCAAACCAATATAAACCGGTGACCACAGTGGCGAGCATGAGCAGCAAGGCAAAGTTGCCCTCTACCAGGCCCATGTACCAGGATCCCGCGTAGGCTACGAAGGCGGCAAGAATGAGAGAGGTTACGAATGGCATTAATCTTCTACCTGTAATATCGCTAAAAAAGCTTCTTGGGGGACTTCTACGGAGCCAATTTGTTTCATGCGTTTTTTACCCGCTTTTTGTTTTTCAAGTAATTTGCGTTTGCGGGAAATGTCGCCGCCGTAGCACTTGGCCAGTACGTTTTTACGCAGGGCTTTGATTGTCTCACGCGCAATGATGTTGGCACCGATGGCCGCTTGAATGGCAACGTCGTACATTTGGCGTGAAATGATTTCTCGCATTTTCGCCACCACCGCCCGTCCCCTGTATTGGGATTGCGAACGGTGCACGATGATGGACAGCGCATCGACTTTTTCGGCGTTGAGCAAAATGTCTACTTTGACCACGTCAGAGGCGCGGTATTCTTTGAATTCGTAGTCCATTGAGGCGTAACCCCGGCTGACAGATTTGAGTTTGTCGAAAAAGTCTAAAACAATTTCACCCAAAGGCATTTCGTAAGTGAGCACCACTTGCCGACCTTTGTAGGCCATGTTCATTTGGATGCCGCGTTTTTGGTTGGCCAGTGTCATCACCGTACCCACGTATTCTTGCGGCATGTACAGGTGAACGGTGACTATGGGTTCACGAATTTCGGCGGTTTTGCCAATTTCTGGCATTTTGGAGGGATTTTCCACCATGATGACTTCGCCATCGTTGCGCACCACTTGGTAGACCACGCTGGGCGCGGTGGTGATGAGGTCTTGGTCGAATTCGCGCTCCAAGCGCTCTTGCACGATTTCCATGTGCAGCAGGCCTAAAAAGCCACAGCGAAATCCAAAGCCCAGTGCTTGGGAGACTTCGGGCTCGTAGTGCAGGGATGCGTCGTTGAGTTTGAGTTTTTCCAGTGCGTCGCGCAGTGAGTCGTATTCACTGGCTTCGGTGGGGTACAGGCCTGCAAAGACCTGGGGCTGAATTTCTTTAAAGCCCGGCAGCGCTTCGGTGGCCGTAAAGGCGGCACCGCCTGTGCCTGGCTTGACCAAGGTGACGGTGTCTCCCACTTTGGCGGCTTGCAGCTCTTTGATGCCGGCAATGATGTAACCCACTTCACCCGCCTCTAATGACTGGCGGGGTAAGTTGGCAGGCGTAAAGACGCCCAAATTGTCCGCGTTGTACATGGCGCCCGAGGCCATCATTTTGATGCGTTCGCCTTTGGCAAGGCGGCCGTCTACCACACGCACCAGCATGACCACGCCCACATAGCTGTCAAACCAGCTGTCAATAATCATGGCGCGCAGGGGGCCTGTGGGGTTGCCGCGTGGGGCAGGTATTTTGGCGACGATGGCCTCTAGAATTTCGTCGACCCCCATGCCGCTTTTTGCGGAGCAGGGGATGGCTTCACTGGCGTCGATGCCGATGACATCTTCGATTTCTGTTTTGGCGGCCTCAGGGTCTGCCTGCGGCAGGTCCATTTTGTTGAGTACGGGTAAAACTTCCACGCCCAAATCCAAGGCGGTGTAGCAGTTGGCCACGGTTTGTGCTTCAACGCCTTGGCTGGCATCGACCACCAAGAGCGCGCCTTCGCAGGCCGACAAGGAGCGGCTGACTTCGTACGAAAAGTCCACATGCCCCGGTGTGTCAATGAGGTTGAGGTTGTAGACCTGGCCGTCTTTGGCTTTGTATTGCAGCGCGGCAGTTTGGGCTTTGATGGTGATGCCGCGTTCCTTTTCAATGTCCATGGAGTCTAAAACTTGCGCCTCCATTTCGCGGGCTTCCAAGCCGCCGCAGCGTTGAATGAGACGGTCCGCAAGGGTGGATTTCCCGTGGTCAATATGGGCAATTATTGAAAAATTTCTGATGTTATTCATCAATGCAGTGCTTTAAGTGATTGAGTTGTTGTGTAAAAAAAGAAAAAAGGGCGCGTCTATAAAGATGCGCCCTGAACCAACCATCTATTGGCAACTGCGAAAGTTGGATCTTTATTGTAGGCAAAAAGTGCAACTTGTGCTGCCTGAAAATAATAGGTGTCTGGATTTGCAGGAATGCAACGGGCAACGCAAAGAACAACGCAAAAAACAACGTATTCACAGTTTGTCAGCAAAATAGTAGGCGGCGTATCGGGTGCTTTGAGACTGGCCTGTGGCGCAATCATGGAAATTTGTAAATGCTTTCACATCATGGATTTTTGGGTTTTTCTTATTCCGAATATTCGAGGTCAAAGGCGTTCATTCTAACTAAAAGAATGATGCTCTTTCTAAGTTGGTGCGTGTGTGTGAAATCCAAGGGATGAAGCGGGCTGAAAAAATTCTTTCATTGCAAAAAACAACCCCATTCCTAAGTCGTGAATGGGGTTTTTTATGCTGGGAAGGCGCGTTGCTAATTAACGATTTAATTTAATGATGGCGTATTGCGTCCAATTGCCTCTGCGAAATAGCACGTTCAAGGGTTTGCTTTTGTCTATTTTGCTGAGCGCCGTTTCAAGTTCTTTAATGTTCATGATTTCAACATTGGTGGCAATGGCCAAAATAATGTCGCCTTCGCGCAATTGGGCGCGTGCGGCTGCATCGGAGACTGCCTCGACCCTGACCCCGCCTTTAATGCCGAGTTCTTTCTTTTGCGCATCGGTCAAGTCAGCCACAGTGAGTCCCAGCATTTGCGCGGCAGCGGTGGGTTTGCTTTTTTCTTCTTTGGCGCTTGCTTTGGCTACGGGTTTTTCCGCTTCGATTTCGGCGACGATGACGGTGACATCGCGGTTGGTTCCGCGTCTAAAAATGCTGATTACACTCTTGGTGCCAGGTTTGGTGGCCCCGACGATGCGCGGCAGGTCGCTGGATTTTTCGATGGCTTTGCCATCGAATTTTGTAATGATGTCGCCAGCCTCTATGCCTGCTTTTTCAGCAGGGGAGCCCACCACGACGCTGCGCACCAAAGCGCCATGGGATTTGCCCAGTCCAATGGATTCCGCAACTTCTTTGCTAACTTGGTCTATTTCAACACCAATGCGTCCGCGTGAAACTTTGCCGGTGGCGCGCAGTTGGTCGCTCACGCGTGTTGCCTCGTCAATGGGAATGGCAAAGGAGATGCCCATAAAGCCGCCGGAGCGTGAGTAGATTTGGCTGTTGACGCCAACAACTTCGCCACGCATATTGATCAAAGGCCCGCCGGAGTTGCCGGGGTTGATCGCGACATCGGTTTGAATGAAGGGTAAGTAGTCGCCTGTGTCTCTTTGCTTGGCACTCACAATCCCGGCCGTGACGGTGTTTTCTAGGCCAAAGGGCGAACCAATAGCCATCACCCATTCGCCAACGCGCAAGCGATTAACATCGCCCAGTTTGACCGCGGGTAAACCGGTTGCCTCTATTTTGACCACGGCCACATCGCTGCGTTTGTCGGTTCCAATAATTTTGGCTTTGAATTCGCGTTTGTCGGTGAGGGTGACCAGCACTTCATTGGCGCCATCTACCACGTGTGCGTTGGTCATAATGAGTCCATCGGTGGACAAAATAAAGCCGGAGCCAACACCTTTGGGTTGCTCTTCTTCTTGCGGTGTTTGTTGGGGTCTGTTGGGCCGAGGTGCCTGCTTGGGCAAATTGGGAACAGGCAGGCCAAAGCGTCTGAAAAACTCTAGCATGTCTTCTTCGTTGGGGGCACCTGGGGCACGTGTGACCACTTTTTCCATGGTCCTGATGTTCACTACGGAGGGGCCGACTTGGTCGACCAGGTCGGTGAAGTCCGGCAATGTTCGCGATTGTGCTAACGCGCTTTCGACGGGTGTTAATGCGATCCAACTGCTGCAAGCGATGGCGAGGGCCAGTCCCCAGGGGCGTAATGCGCCAACAATATTCAATGTCATTACATATTCCTCAATCAATAGTAAATGCGGGTTGAGAGTGCGAGTTTTAGCACAATAGCCCAGTGTCTAAATGGGGCCATATTACAAGAGCACAAGGTGCTCATTCCATTTCCAAACTATTCTTAACGTTGGTGTTGTGTTTCGGCTTTGCTGGTGTATTGGCTGTGGCCACGTGCTGCGTTGGCGGTGCTTGGGTAATGGGATGAGCGCCTGCTGGTTGTTCGGTGGAGGCTTCGTTGCTGGCCACAATGGCGCGTCGCAGAGCGCGCCATTGGCGGTCTGTGGCCTTGCCTTGAAGCCATAGGTGGCGGCTTTTCTGCTGTGTGCTGTGCAGTTGGAGTAAGACAAAATTTTGGAAATCCAAGACGAATATAAGTTCACAGACGTAAGTGCCTTGGGTGTCGCTCCATTGCCAAGTTTGCCCATTCCACTGAATGAGCCCATTGGCACTGTAAAACCATTGCCATAAGCCCACCGCGAGCAATACATTGGGAATTCCCCACAGCAGGCCATTGGCCATGCGCGAGGATTGTTGCGTGTTAAAGATGAAAGCTGCCAATAGGCAGCTGCTCCACAGCAGCAAGATGGCCAAGAGGTGCCATGGAGACCGTTTTACGGGGTAACTGACAGCAGAAGGCAGGTGCATGCGAACTACGTGCAGTTCAATGTTTTTAAATGCGTTTAAAAACTAAGGTTCCGTTAGTACCACCAAAACCAAAATTATTTTTCACGGCTACATTCATCTTCATATCCCGTGCAACGTTGGCGCAGTAATCCAAGTCGCATTCAGGGTCTTGGTTAAAGATGTTGATGGTGGGGGGGCTTTTTTGGTGGTGGAGCGCCAACACGGTAAAGATAGACTCTAGACCGCCTGCGCCACCGAGCAGATGCCCAGTCATTGATTTGGTTGAATTCACGACAACGCGGTACGCATGTTCGCCCAGTGCCGCTTTGATGGCATTGGTTTCATTGAGGTCGCCCAAGGGGGTCGAGGTTCCGTGGGCGTTAAGGTAGTCCACTTCATCGGCATTGACTTGTGCGTTGTGCAATGCATTGAGCATGGCACGGCGCGGCCCGTCCATGCTGGGGGCGGTCATATGGCCGGCATCTGCACTCATGCCAAAGCCTGCTAATTCCGCATAAATTTTGGCGCCTCTGGCTTTGGCGTGTTCGTATTCCTCTAGCACCATCACCCCGGCACCTTCACCCAAAACAAAACCATCACGGTCTTTGTCCCAAGGGCGCGAGGCGGTTGCGGGATCTTCATTGCGGGTGCTGAGTGCGCGCATGGCGGCAAAGCCACCAACGCCTAGGGGGGAGACGGTGGCTTCGGATCCGCCTGCGATCATGACGTCCGCATCGCCGTATTCAATCATGCGTCCTGCTTGTCCAATGCAATGTAAGCCTGTGGTGCAAGCTGTCGCAATGGCAATATTGGGGCCTTTGAAGCCATAGTGCATAGAAACGTGGCCTGCCGTCATATTGATGATGGAGGCAGGCACGAAAAAGGGAGAGATACGGCGAGGGCCACGGTTGGTTAATTCCGTGTGGGTGTCCTCAATCATTGGCAGACCGCCAATGCCTGAGCCAATGACGCAGCCTATGCGTACCGACTCTTCGTCGCTGAGGGCTTCTTTGGTGGGTAACCCCGCATCTACGACGGCTTGCATTGCAGCAGCTACACCATAGTGGATAAAGGTATCCATGGTGCGGGCTTCTTTGCTACTTATATAAGCATTGAGATCAAATCCACGGACTTCACCTGCAATTTTGCAAGCAAAGGCAGTGGCATCAAACTTGGAGATTAATCCAATGCCAGATTGGCCTGCTAACAACTGGGTCCAGGCTTCAGAGACCGTATTACCTACGGGACTGACGCAGCCTAAACCCGTAACAACGACGCGACGACGGGGCATAGAAATAGTACCGATTAGACGATGGGATTAAGCCTTTTGGTGGTTGGTGGCGTAGTCCACTGCATTTTGGACGGTGGTGATTTTTTCAGCGTCTTCGTCGGGAATTTCAATTCCAAACTCGTCTTCTAATGCCATAACCAGCTCTACAGTATCCAAAGAGTCAGCACCTAAATCGGCTACGAAAGCTTTTTCATTGGTGACTTGTGACTCTTCAACACCGAGTTGTTCGGCAATGATTTTCTTGACGCGTACTTCAATATCGCTCATGGGTTTACTCTATGTGTTGTAAAAGAATCCGTAATTTTACCTTCGCTTTAAATAGCACTTTGAAAAGGTCGCCGTACGGACCAAACGGCGTAAGTAAAAGTTTACATGTACATGCCACCGTTAACGTGCAACTCTTGCCCGGTAACGTAGGCGGCTTGTGGCGATGCCAGGTAGGCTACTGCATGCGCAATATCCGATGGTTTGCCAAGGTGGCCTATGGGAATTTGGTTTAGCAATGCTTTTTGCTGTTCTTCGCTCAGGCTTGCGGTCATATCGGTTTCGATAAAACCGGGCGCAATGCAGTTGACAGTAATGTTGCGTGAGCCTAATTCTTTGGCGAGTGCACGGGTCATGCCGACAACGCCCGCTTTGCTGGCTGCATAGTTGGCTTGGCCTGCGTTGCCGCTGGCACCCACAACGGAAGTGATGTTGATGATGCGGCCATAGCGTTGTTTCATCATGCTGCGCAGCACGGAGCGACTCATGCGAAAAACACCTTTCAGGTTGGTTTCCATGACGCAGTCCCAGTCGTTGTCTTTCATGCGCATTGCCAAAGTATCGCGTGTGATGCCTGCGTTATTGACCAAGATGTGCAAATTACCGTGCGTTTTAAGGACGGTGTCGATCAGGGCATCTGCTGCGCTCGACTCCGTGACATCTAACACATGCCCATCACAGCCTTCAAATGGGCTTAAAGCCTCGCGGATTTTATGGGCACCGTCTGGCGTGGTGGCTGTGCCAATTACTTTGACGCCGTGGTTTGCTAGTTCCAGCGCGATGGCCGCGCCAATACCACGTGATGCGCCTGTGACCAGTGCGATTTGGCCTTGGTATTTCATGTTGCTCAAGTCAATGCTCCTTGTGTGTCTGCCATCGTAGCGGGGTCAAAAAGGACGGATGCAACCAGCTCTGCATCAATGCGTTTGAGCATGCCAGTGAGCACCTTGCCGGGGCCGCATTCCACGAAATGGCCAATGCCTTGTGCTTTGATCGCCTGTATGCATTCAACCCAACGCACAGGTCCATAGGCTTGGCGGTAAAGCGCATTCTTGATGCGATCGGTGTCGCTCTCTACCGCAACATCAATGTTATTAACCAAGGGGATTTGGGGTGGCATGAAGACCACGTTATCGAGTGCTTGCTTGAGTTTTTGGGCCGCAGGTAGCATTAAGCTGGAGTGAAAAGGTGCCGATACCGGTAGGGGGAGGGTGCGTTTGGCACCGTTGCTTTTCAAAGTTTCGCAGGCTTTTTCGATAGCGGCTTTGCTACCAGAAATCACCGTTTGGCCAGGCTCATTGAAATTGGCAACTTCTACAACCTCGTTACTTTGGGCTGGAAAAGACTGGCGCACTTCCTGGCAAATGGCTGTGATGCGTGTCGCTTCGAGCCCTAAGACGGCGGCCATTGCGCCCATGCCCACTGGCACCGCTTCTTGCATTGCCTGCGCTCTGAGTCGAACCAAGGGCGCTGCCTGTGCCAGTGTCAATACGCCAGCGGCCACCAAGGCGCTGTACTCACCTAAAGAATGCCCGGCCACAACGTTGGGTGGAATGCCAACTTCCGCCATCCAGACCCGGTAAGCTGCAACGCCTGCGACCAGCATCACAGGTTGCGTGTTGGTGGTAAGGCCCAAAACTTCTTTGGGGCCGTTGTGTACCAATTGCGCAAGGTCTTCGCCCAAGGCGTCCGATGCCTCCTGCAAGGTCTGTTGTACAACGGGGTGGTTGTTCCAGCCGTCTAACATGCCCACGGATTGGGAGCCTTGGCCTGGAAATAGAAAAGCAAATGGTTTCATGAAAATCTAGTTAGTGTGTACTTTTTTTATAGAGGAAAATGCAGAAGAGAGTTTTCCTTATATTTTGAGAAGCACAGCGCCCCAAGTGAAGCCGCCGCCTACGCCTTCAAGCAAAAGCGTCTGCCCGGGTTGAACCTGTTTGCTGCGCACTGCAAAGTCCAGTGCCAGAGGAATGGACGCCGCCGATGTGTTGCCATGTTGCGCAACGGTGACGATCACTTTCTCCATGGGGAGCTTGAGTCGCTTGGCTGTGCTTTGCATGATGCGAATGTTGGCTTGGTGTGGGATGAGCCAGTCGATGTCGGCCTCTGTCAAATGTGCTTTGGCCAAGGTGGCGCGTGCGGCATCTTCTAAGACGCCAACGGCCAATTTAAACACCGCTTGGCCATCCATTTTTAAAAATGGATCCCCCGCAACTTGACCACCTGCGACATGGCCCGGAACGCACAAGATTTCGGCATGGCGGCCATCTGCATGCAAGTCGCTGGCCAAGATGCCGGGCTCGTTCGATGCTTCTAATACGACTGCACCTGCACCGTCACCAAACAGTACGCAAGTCGTGCGGTCCTTAAAGTCTAAGATTCTGGAGAAAATTTCAGCGCCGACTACCAATGCCTTGCGTGCTGCGCCCGTTTGAATCATGGCGTCAGCCACCGCGAGTGCGTAGACAAAACCACTGCAAACTGCCTGCACGTCAAAGGCTGCGCCGCCGTAGGCTTGGAGCTTTTTTTGCAAAATGCAAGCAGTGGAGGGGAACACCATATCGGGCGTGCTGGTTGCCACAATGATGAGGTCAATGTCTTGGGCTTTCAGTCCGGCTGCATCCAAGGCGTTTTTGCATGCCTCCAAAGCCAGGTCGCTGCTAAAGACACCTTCTTGCGCATAGTGCCTGGCTTCAATGCCGGTACGCTCTTGAATCCACGCGTCAGATGTTTCTACACCAGACTCGGCTAAAACGGCTACTAAGTCTGCATTGGTCAGTTTGCGAGGCGGTAGATAGCTGCCAGTTCCTGTAATTTTTGAATATAGTCTCATAGTAGGCTGAAGACCCGTGTGGAAATTATTGCATTGCTTCGGGATTGGCTAATAACGGCGCAGCATGGGCAATACGGACTTGAACACGGTCTAACAAGTTGTTCTGGACCGCATCATACGCGCGGTTTAGGGCATTGCTAAAAGATACGCTATCAGCAGAACCATGGCTTTTGAAAACCAAACCGCGCAAGCCCAGCAGCGCGGCCCCATTGTAGCGGCGATGGTCTACCTTGTTTTTGAGTGCCGCCAATACGCTAAAAGCCGCAACAGCCGCCATTTTGGTGAAAATGTTTTTTGAGAATTCGGCTTTTAAAAAGCCACCAATCATGGATGCCAAGCCTTCACTGGTTTTAAGTGCGACATTGCCGACAAAACCATCGCATACAACGATGTCTACAACGCCTCTGAAAATGTCATTGCCCTCTACGTTGCCGTAAAAATTCAAGTCTTTGGACTCGGCTGCCGCGCGAAGCAGCGGCGCTGTTTTTTTGATGACTTCATTGCCCTTGATCACTTCTTCGCCTACGTTGAGCAATCCGACTGAGGGGTTTTCTTTGTTTTGCAGTACCGATACCAGTGCCGAGCCCATGATGGCAAATTGGAATAGGTGGGCCGCTGTGCAGTCTACATTGGCGCCTAAGTCCAGCACGGTGGTGGCGCCTCCCAGTGCATTGGGGATTTGGCCTGCGAGGGCGGGGCGTTCAATGCCATCCAAGGTTTTGAGCAGGTAGCGTGAAATTGCCATCAGTGCGCCGGTGTTGCCAGCAGAAACGGCGGCTTGTGCTTTGCCGTCTTTGACTTGGGCGATGCTCACACGCATAGAAGAATCCTTCTTTTTGCGTAAAGCCAGTTCCAAAGGGTCGTCCATGGTCACTACCTCGCTCGCTACTACGATATGGGCGCGGGGGTGGCTGAAATTGTGAAAAATTTCGGGGAGACCAACCAGAATCAAGGAGGCGTCTGGATGTTTTTCTAAAAAAGCGGTGCAGGCAGGTAAGGTAACTTTGGGGCCATGGTCTCCGCCCATGCAGTCAACGGCGATGGTAATCATAGACATATTCACTCAAAAAAACCAAAGATTGAAGCTGTTTCAAGCGCCATAAAATAAAAAGCCCGTCGCCACATTAACTGTAGCGGCGGGCTTTTTGGAAAATCTAGGCTTAAGCTTCGGATTTTGTTTTGAGTACTTTGCGACCACGGTAGAAACCGGTGGGGCTGATGTGGTGGCGCAAATGGATTTCGCCGGTGGTGGATTCCACTGCGATGCCTGGCACGTCCAGCGCATTGTGTGAGCGGTGCATTCCACGCTTGGAAGGGGATTTTTTGTTTTGTTGAACGGCCATGTTAGGCTCCTTGGCAAGGGTGCTGCACAAATTTGCAACACATAAAGGTTGGGAAAAAGAGCTGCAATAATCTGCGAGCAGCCCATGATTATAACGCACTCCTTGGATCGGCTTAGAGGTGCATCAGCGCGGGCGGGTTAAGGTTTGTTTTTAAGCTGTTGCAATGCGGCGAAAGGATTGGGTTTTTCGCTGCTGCTGTCTTGAAAATCGGCGTCGGCCACCTGGGATTTGACGGCAACAGGGCATGTCGCATGCTTGGCAACCAAGGGCATGGCCAGTAAAAGCTCGTCTTCGATGAGCGAGAGTAAATCAAAATTTTTGCTCAGTACCAGCACATCTTCTTCCGACTCTTCATCTTCGATGGCGGCCAAGGCTTCATTGGCAACGAAACGAAAGTTTCTCTCGAAGGCAACGGGCAGTTCCACGGCTGTGAGACAGCGTTGGCAAACCAAGTTTAAGTTGGTTTGCGCGGATAGCGTGAGCCAAGGCGTGGGTTGGCCCGCGCTGTTTTCGCGCATTTCGCCTTGCACGTTGTAGGTAACTAAAGTCTCAGGGTTTTGGTTACGCGTTTCTTCCAGCAAGCGCACGAAGTGTCTTAATTTTTCAGATCCGGCATGGTGTTCTTGGTTAAGTGCAAATGCGGCGATGTGGAGCGACTGCGGCAAAAAATCATTTTTCATAGGCGCAGTGTAAGAGAATCTGGGTATGACTTTTTTACCTAACCGAAAACTAATTTTGGCGTCTACCTCTGCGTACCGCCGTGCCTTGCTTGCGCGTTTGCGCCTGCCTTTTGAGGTGCATTCGCCTGAGGTGGATGAGACGCCACAAACTGGCGAGCTGCCTGCGGCGCTGGCGCAACGTTTGGCTTTGGCGAAGGCCGAAGCAGTCGCGAGACGCTACCCTGATTGTGTGGTGATAGGGTCGGACCAAGTGGCAGATTTGAATGGGGAGCCATTGGGCAAGCCCTTGGTGCATGCGCGGGCTGTAGCGCAGTTGCAGCGTATGCGGGGGCAAAGCGTTATTTTTCAAACCGCAGTTGCCGTGCGTTGTATGGAGAGCGGGTTTTGTGGGCAATCGCTTTCGGCTGTCAAAGTGCAATTTCGGGATTTGTCCGACCTTGAAATTGAAAATTATTTGTTAGCAGAGCAGCCTTATGACTGCGCCGGCAGCGCCAAAAGCGAGGGCTTGGGCATTGTGTTGCTGGAGCGCATTGAGAGTGACGACCCCACCGCATTGATTGGCTTGCCGCTGATTCGCACGGCAGGCATGCTGCGTGCGGCGGGTATGGCCTTGTTAGGCGAAGCGCCATGAATGGCACTTTGTATTTGGTGCCTGCGCCTTTGGATTTTGGCTGCGCAGTGCAAGCGCCTTTGGCGCAGTCCGTGCCGCAGGGAACCTTAGAAAAGGCAGCCGGCTTGGCGTATTGGGTTTGCGAGAATGCCAAATCGACACGCGCTTACCTTAAACGGATTGCGGAGTTACACCCCTTGGTCACGCCCGTGCAAAGCATGCAATTGCTAGAGCTGCCGCGTGAGGTGCATA
>JBIPME010000193.1:0-4549 GCA_044369275.1 Rhodoferax sp. | reverse complement strand
CGTTCTCGTCTCCCCCGGCCACAACCTGTCTCTGGCGCGGGCACTCAAATCGCCCCTGTTTGGCGCAAGTGACGATGACTTGGTGCAGCTGGTTCTATGCCAAAACACACTGCAAAAAAAATTAACGCAGCGCAATCCACCCGCCACCCGCCACCTGCACACCGACCTAGACGCTGCCACAGCGCTTGCATCGGAACCGACCTCAGAGCCCACGGCAGAGGCAACTACAGAGCCGATCACAGAAACCATTCCCCTGTTGAGCTGGTGGCAGGTGCTGCAACAACCCTGCGCAACGCCAACGCCTGCAAGCCCCCGCGTTGAGGGCGCAGCCGCAAGCAGCAGCTTGCCAGCGCGCTTGCTCCAAGCCGCAGACACCTTGCGCTTATGGAAAGCCTGGCTCAACACACTGCCCCCCCATGACGCCTTAAGCGCCATCTACCACAGCGGCGATGTGCTGGCCCGCTACGCCAGTGCCACGCCCGACACGGCCCGCGAGGCGGTGCTGAGCAACTTGCGCGCCTTGTTGCATGCCGTGCTCGCCATCGATGGCGGCCGCTACACCACCCCCTACGGCCTGGTGCGTGCGCTGCGATCCGGTGGCATTGCTGCGCCAGTGCGCGCTGACAGCCAAGCGGTGCGCCTGCTCACCATCCACGGGGCCAAGGGCTTAGAGGCCCCCTTGGTGCTCATGCTAGACACCGACGGCGAACCCCCGCGTGCGGAGACCATGGGCGTGCTGGTGGACTGGCCCGGCCAAGCAGCCCATCCGCAGCGCTTTGTCTTTTTGGCCAGCGAATCCAAGCCGCCCCAGAGCGTGGCCGATGCGCTGGCGGCGGAAAAAGTGGCACGCAACCGCGAAGAATGCAACGCCCTGTACGTGGCCCTGACCCGCACCCAGCGCACCCTGGTGCTGTCGTGCGCCGTGCCCCGCACCCGCCGCAGCAACAGCTGGTGGCAGCGCCTAGAGGCGCACGCCCAAGCCGCGCCTTGGTGCGAAACAAGCCCCGTCGATGCCCAAGCCCGTACCGAACCGGCTGCGGTGCCAGACGCAAAACTGGCGGTGGATGCGGCTGTTGGTACGGCGGCCAATGTGACTGCCAATACGTCGGCCAATGCGGCGGTGAATACGGCGCTTGATGTCGCTGCGGATGCAGACGCAGAGCATGCCGCAGTGCCCGCCTATATCTACTTAAAAGCCTTGCCCAACATGGCCACCCAGGCCGATGCCATTGCACAAGAGGCGCTGAACAACATCGCGTTTGCCAACCCCGTACAAACCGACACGCCCTTGGCCGATTCTGCACAATCGCGTTTGGGCCAGGCCATGCACCGCCTGCTTGAGTGGGCCAACCCCGCGCCCGGTGGCCTGCGAGGGCCGCCTGCAAAGCCGCATTGGAATGCCGAGCAATTGGCGCTACTGGCCCAGCAATGGGCGCTTGATGGCGACCAAATCCAAGCCGCGCAGACCATGGCTTTGGGCATCTTGCAAGGCCAGGCAGCCTGGGCTTGGGACAGCCTGCAACTGGGCTGGGCGGGCAACGAAGTCGCCATCACCCAAGGCACCCAACTGCTGCGCATTGACCGCTTGGTCCAGCACCAAGCCAGCGCCACCTGGTGGGTGCTGGACTACAAATCCAGCGCCAGCCCCCAGACCCAACCCGAACTGCTCAGCCAACTCGAACACTACCGCGCAGCCGTTGCCCAGGCCTACCCAGGCCACACCGTGCGGGCTGCTTTCTTAACCCCCCAAGGCCAGCAAATTGACCTCTCCGCGCCCTTGGCTGTGCCCCTTGGATGACCACCCGCACCACCCCCTTTCAACCAACTTCTGCAACTTCTACAACTTCTACACTACCCCCTAAATCACCCCGAATCCCCACGTCAACGTCAACGCCAATGCCTTCTCGAACGTGGCCTCGAACGCATCCTTCAATCCTCTCTTGAACCCTACCTTGAACTCCAACCCTAACCCCACACCAACCCCCGCGCTGCATGCTGCGCCCAGCGCTACAGCGCTGCCCGTTGCCATCATCGGCGCAGGCCCTGCGGGCCTCATGGCCGCACAGGTGCTGCAACAGGCAGGCCTTTGCGTGCACCTGTTTGACGCCATGCCCTCCGTGGGGCGCAAATTTCTTTTGGCGGGCAAAGGTGGCCTCAACCTCACCCACGCAGAAGCGCCCGAGCTGTTTGCCAGCCGCTACGGCAGCCGCCAAGCCGTGCTGGAGCCCCTGCTGGCGCAATTTGGCCCCAGCGCCATGCGGGAATGGGCGCAAAGCCTGGGCATCCCCACCTTTGTAGGCAGCTCGGGGCGCGTTTTTCCCCAAGACCTCAAAGCCGCGCCCCTGCTGCGCGCCTGGCTACAGCGGCTGCGCCACCCCAGCCAAGGCCCCAGCGTGCAGATGCACATGCGCCACCGCTGGACGGGTTGGGCTGCCAACGGCGACCTCGTTTTTGACACCCCCTTGGGCAGCCAAACCTTCCCCTGCAAAGCCTTGGTTTTGGCCCTGGGCGGCGCGAGCTGGTCCCGCCTAGGCTCTGACGGGGCTTGGGTCCCCTTGCTAGAACAGCAAGGCGTCTCCATCGCCCCCCTGCAACCGGCCAACTGCGGCTTTGACGTGCGCAACGGCTGGAGCGCCTTGTTCCAAGAGCGCTACGCAGGCCAGCCCTTCAAATCGGTGGCCTTGCATTGCACGGGCGTGGGCGGCGAACACTTTGCGCGCAAAGGCGAATTCGTTGCCACCGCCTCTGGCGTGGAGGGCAGCCTCATCTACGCGGCAAGCGCCCTGCTGCGTGGGCACATTGCGCAACACCAAAGCGCCACCTTCCACCTCGACTTGCTGCCCCATTTCAGCTTGGACAAAGTCATCGCCGAAGTCAGCCACCCGCGCGGCACACGCTCGCTCTCCAGCCACCTCAAAAGCAGGCTGAGTCTGCAAGGCATCAAAACCGCCATCCTCTACGAAATACTGGGTGCCAGCGGCATGCAACAACCGCTGCAACTGGCCCAGGCCATCAAAGCCCTGCCCATCACCCTGCAAGCCCCGCGCCCGATTGACGAGGCCATCAGCACCGCAGGCGGCGTCCCCTTTGAGGCACTCACCCCCGAGCTCATGCTGCACAACCGCCCAGGCGTCTTTTGTGCCGGTGAAATGCTCGACTGGGAAGCCCCCACCGGCGGCTACCTGCTCCAAGCCAGCATGGCCAGCGGCCACCAAGCCGGGCAGGGCGCGGCCGCCTATTTGCAACAGAGTTAACCATGCGCGACGACATCAAAAAAACCCTCTGGGCCTCGGCCGACAAACTGCGCGCCAACATGGACGCCGCCGAATACAAGCACTTGGTGCTCGGCCTCATCTTCGTCAAATACATCTCTGACGCCTTTGTGGCCCGCCAAGCTGAGCTGAAAACCCGCCTGCGCGACCCGGCCGACGAACTCTTTTATGGCGAAGCTGCCGACTCGACAATAGCCGCCGAACTGGAAGACCGCGACTACTACACCAGCGAAAACGTGTTTTGGGTGCCCGAAGGTGCCCGCTGGGAAGCCCTGCGCTCTAGCGCGCCCCAGCCCGACATTGGCAAACGCATCGACGACGCCCTGAGCCTGATCGAGTTTGATAACCCCAAGCTCAAAGGCATTTTGGACAAACGCTTTGCCCGCGCACAGCTGCCCGACGGCAAGCTGGGCGAGTTGGTCAACCTGATCTCCACCATCGGCTTTGGTGACGACCCCTCCAAGGCCCGCGACATCTTGGGCCAGGTGTACGAATATTTCTTGGGCATGTTTGCCAGCGCCGAAGGCAAGCGGGGCGGCAGTGATCTCACGCCGTACAGCGTCGATTGGTTGATGGTCTCGGTGACGCAACCCATCCGTGGCAAGGTTTACGACCCCTGCTGCGGTGTTGCCAATACGCTTGCTTTGGCAGAGAAATATGCAAAAACACACGGGGGGAGTACCGGTAATTTGTCTATCTACGGGCAGGAGGCCAACCCCACCACCTGGCGCTTGGCAGCCATGAATCTCATGATTCACGGTGTGGACTTCAACTTGGGTAAAGAGCCCGCCGATACCTTTACCCGTAACCAGCACCCCGGCCTGTTGGCTGATTACATATTGGTTGGGCCGCCCTTCAACACCAGCGACTGGTGGCACGCCAGCCTGGACGGTGACGCCCGCTGGGAATACGGCACGCCCCCGCAAGGCAACGCCAACTACGCCTGGCTGCAACACATCCTGCACCACCTCAAGCCCACGGGCAGGGCGGGCATTGTGCTGGCCAACGGCTCCATGAGTTCCAGCCAAAACAGCGAAGGCCAAATCCGCGCCGCCATGGTCGATGCCGATGTGGTGGAAGTGATGGTGGCCTTGCCCGGCCAACTGTTCTTCAACACGCAAATCCCCGCGTGCTTGTGGTTCTTAGCCAAACAGAAAAAGCGCAAAGGCGAAGTGCTGTTCATCGACGCCCGCAAACAAGCCACCATGATCAGCCGCGTGCAAAGCGAGCTGACCGACGAGGTGATAGAGCGCATCAGCCAAACCGTGGCTGCATGG
>JBIPME010000192.1:0-4553 GCA_044369275.1 Rhodoferax sp. | reverse complement strand
AAACGCACACCGCACCACAACCATGGTCTGTTGGCCAGCCCTGCGCGCTGCAAGCCTTGTTTTGCCCACTTATTCCTAGTCCACCCGTTCCTTGCCCACTGGTTCATTGCCCGCCATAAGCCTCTAAGCCCAAGGCAATCACCGTTGCCACCTCCGGCCCCACGCTGTGGCGCAGCTCCGCCTCGGCTTGTGCCACAGCGTCCTGGTAGGCCCCCAGCCAAGCCAAGCCCGCATCGGTAAACACCACCTTGTGCGCACGCGCATCTGCGGGGTCCGCCACCCGGTGCACCATGCCCCAAGCCTCGCACTGGGTCACCAGCGCGCCCATGGCCTGCTTGCTCATGCCCGCGCGCTGGGCCAACTCGGTCTGGCGCAAACCTTGTGCGGGCAAATGCCGCGTAATGTGAATATGCGCCGCCCCGACTTGGTTGCGCGCTGCCAAGTGGGCCAAACCCAATGGCGTGCCCTGGTGGTGCGCCAGCAAGGCCATCACCCTGGCATCAAAACGCGTCAAAGCCAGCCGCAACCAATGCCCTACATGGTGTTGCCAAGGCCCCGGTGCCAGCGCACTGGCTTGTTCAGGCGGTGGCGTGGCAGCGTCTGGGAACGGCGGGGTGGGTGAAGGTGGAGGGAAAGATGCAGGCGAAGAAGGTGAAGAAGGTGAAGAAGGTGAAGAAGGTGAAGAAGGTGAAGAGGCGGATGAAGCGTGCGGCAAGAGAGTGGGGTGCGTGGTGGGCATGGTGGACATGGTGGATGGGGTGTGTGTGGTCGGGGTGGTGGAATGGGACCTGCCAAATAGTAAAGCAAACTGACCAAAAAAACTGTTTTGCGATTCTATGTCTTGCCGCTAAACTACTGTGTATGCATCCAGTTGGCCCACAACCCAAGGCCCGCCACAGTGCAAAACAACAGCTTCTGACACTTATTTTTTAAAGGAAACTTCCTATGGACGCAGCAGTTAAAAGCATGGCCCCCAATGCCGAAAAAGCCAAGGCTTTGCAGGTGGCGCTGGCACAAATTGAAAAACAGTTTGGCAAAGGCACCATCATGCGCTTGGGTGAAGGCGAAGTCATTGAAGACATTCAAGTCGTCTCCACCGGCTCCTTGGGGCTGGACATTGCGCTGGGCGTAGGCGGTCTGCCACGGGGCCGGGTGGTGGAAATCTATGGCCCTGAGTCCAGCGGCAAAACCACCTTGACGCTGCAAGTGATTGCAGAAATGCAAAAACAAGGCGGCCAATGCGCTTTTGTGGACGCTGAGCACGCCTTGGACATTCAATACGCGCAAAAACTCGGGGTCAACCTGCAAGACTTACTCATCAGCCAGCCCGACACGGGCGAGCAGGCCTTGGAAATTGTGGACAGCTTGGTGCGCTCGGGCGCGGTTGACTTGATCGTCGTCGACTCCGTTGCCGCACTCACCCCCAAAGCCGAACTCGAAGGCGAAATGGGCGACTCGCTGCCCGGTTTGCAGGCCCGCTTAATGAGCCAGGCGCTGCGCAAACTCACCGCCCACATCAAAAAAACCAATTGCATGGTGATCTTCATCAACCAAATCCGCATGAAAATTGGCGTCATGTTCGGCTCCCCCGAAACCACCACCGGCGGTAACGCCCTCAAGTTCTATGCCTCCGTGCGCTTAGACATTCGCCGCACCGGCACCATCAAAAAAGGCGAAGACTCCATTGGCAACGAAACCAAAGTCAAAGTCGTTAAAAACAAAGTAGCGCCCCCCTTCAAAACCGCTGAATTTGACATTTTGTTTGGCGAGGGCATCAGCCGCCACGGTGAAATTATTGACATGGGGGTCAACGCCCACATTTTGGAAAAATCCGGTGCGTGGTACGCCTACCAAGGTGAAAAAATCGGCCAAGGCCGCGACAATGCCCGCGAATTTTTGCGCGAAAACCCCGGCCTCTCCATTGAGATAGAAAACAAAGTGCGCCTGTCCTTGGGCATTCCCCTGCTGCCCGTGGCAGAAGCCGAGGGCGAAACCAAAGTCAAAGCGAAAAAAGCCGACAAGGCAGACAAGGCAGACAAAGCCGACAAGCTTGATAAGGCCGACAAAATGGACAAAGTCGACTAAGCCCTAACTAAGCCCTAAGCCGATGCCAAGCCCCACCCCCCTTTCACTGACCGCCCGTGCGCTGCGCCTGCTCAGTGCGCGGGAACACTCCCGCGCCGAACTGCAACGCAAGCTGGCGCGCTTTGAAGAGGTGCCTGGCACGCTGGCGCAGACCCTAGACACGCTGACCGCCAAAAACTTTATCAGCGAGGCACGCGTCCTGGCGTCCGTGGTTCACCGCCGCAGCGCCAAACTCGGCAGCCTGCGCATTGGGCAAGAGCTGCACGCCAAGGGGCTGGAGCCAGAGGCGATTACCCAAGCCCTGGACGCCCTGCGCGACACCGAGCTGTCGCGAGCGCACGCCATTTGGGTGAAAAAATTCGGAGTCCCCGCAGCCGACGCCCGCGAGCGCGGCAAGCAAATGCGGTTTTTGCTGGCCCGGGGCTTTGCGTCTGCTACCGCGTACCGGGTTGTGGGGGCGCAGGAAGACGATTGGGCTTAGGGTATGGTCACGCAAAACGCTTCTTTGGCTTGTTTTTTGGCTGGTTAAGCGCAAAATAGATTCAGGCGAAACGGTTTAAGTTTCACCATGCCGCAGTAACCCCGCATCCAATTTAATACTGAGTAAATTTACTCAGTATCTTTATGACGTACCAAAGACCACAAGTTCAGACGCTGCAAACCCGGCTTGAGGAAGTGCCGAGGTTCATCACCATCGTGGCCGGGCCGCGCCAAGTGGGAAAAACCACGTTGGTGCGGCAAGCCATTGCCGAGGTGGGCAACTTCTTTATTTCGGTGGACCCATCGGGTGCCACGGACTTTGAAGGTTGGAGTCTGCAACGCTTGGACCCAGGCTATGCCGATACCGAGGTGCGCGATGGCAGCCCGCGCAACGCGGCTTGGCTGATTCGAATGTGGCAAAGCGCACGGGCGCGCTGCGAGGCGTTCAAGCAAAAAAATCCAGACCGCCCCTTTGTTTTCGTGGTCGATGAAATTCAAAAAGTACCGCGTTGGCCGGACACCGTCAAAGGCTTGTGGGACGCAGACCGCGCACGCGGCTTGCCCCTGCATGTGGTTTTGCTGGGCAGCTCGCCGCTGTTGATTCAAAAGGGGCTGACCGAAAGTCTGATGGGCCGCTATGAATTGGTTCGCGCCTCGCACTGGTCGTTTGCGGAAATGCACCAGGCGTTTGACTTCACGCTCAACGAATACATCTACTTCGGCGGCTACCCCGGCAGCGCTACGCTGATTCGCGACGAAGAGCGCTGGCGCAACTATGTGCTGGGGAGCTTGGTGCAGCCCAGCATCGACACCGATATTTTGCAAATGGCGCGGGTCGATAAGCCTGCGCTGCTCAAGCAACTGTTCACGCTGGGCGCCATTTATTCCGGGCAAATTTTGGCGCTGGGTAAGGTGAAGGGGCAGTTGCAAGACGCGGGCAATGAAACGACTTTGGCGGGCTATTTGGATTTGCTCAGCCACGCCGGTCTGCTCACCGGGCTGCAAAAGCACCACGTAGGCGCGGCGCGCAAACGCGCCTCGGCGCCCAAGTTCAACGTGCTCAACACGGCCTTGATGTCCAGCGCTACGCCCTACACATTCGCGCAAGCGCAGGCCGACCGCAGCTACTGGGGGCGCTTGGTCGAAAGCGCGGTGGGCGCGCATTTGTGCAACACCGCCCGACCCAACGAGGAGGTGGGTTACTGGCGCGAAAGCCCGCACGAGGTGGACTTTGTGATCAACGACGCGCTGCGCCGCACCGCTATTGAAGTGAAAAGCGGCTCCAGCACGGGCGCGTTGCGCGCAATGGCCCAATTTGCGCAGCAGTACACGCCCAGCCAAACGCTGCTGGTGGGCACGGGCGGCGTGGAATTGACCGAGTTTTTGAGCTACCCCCTCGCGCATTGGTTGGAGCCGGCATGAGCCAACACACCACAACCAAGCGTCCTGCGCTCACTATTGAACGATCCGCCTGCGCACGCCAACCAGATGGCAGCTTGTCGCCCCCTCAAGCACTGAGCGACTACCGAGCGTGCCAAGCCTGGGTATTGCTAGGCGACCCCGGCGCAGGAAAAACCGAAACCTTTAAAGCGTTGGCGGCCCAAGAGGGGGGGGAGTGTCTGAAGGTCAGCGACTTTCTGGAGCTCTCGCGCCCTGCGGGTTACCGGTCGCCTCTGTTCATCGATGGTTTGGATGAAGCCACGGCACTGGACAGGCAATCCCCTAGGGCGCATCCGCGAAAAACTGAGTACGCTGGCTGCACAGGTGCCGCCTGTCATGCCCGTCTTTCGCATCTCTTGCCGCGAAGCCGATTGGCGCGGCAGCTTTGACAGCGATGCTGTGCAAAGCTTGGTAGGCGGCGCAAACGATTTTGCAGAGCTGCATTTGCAGCCCCTTGACGATGCGCAAACACTTGCGTTTGCGGCGCATTGGCTGCAATGCGATGACGCTGCTGCACAAACCTTCGTGACTGCTGCGCGAGCGCGCGA
>JBIPME010000191.1:0-4561 GCA_044369275.1 Rhodoferax sp. | reverse complement strand
TCCAGACTTTGTAGCGTTGTCCAAAATCATGTTGCAGCACACGGGCTGGCAGGTGGTGGCCGTGCCGGGCTTGGTGCCCGATGAGGTGTTTTTCCACCATTTGGCGCACCGCCGTTTCCCAGCGGGCAACTTTATTCGCTCGGCACAAAG
This sequence comes from Rhodoferax sp., assembly GCA_044369275.1. Taxonomy (GTDB): domain Bacteria; phylum Pseudomonadota; class Gammaproteobacteria; order Burkholderiales; family Burkholderiaceae_C; genus Allorhodoferax. Next base: position 4,411 of record JBIPME010000191.1, on the reverse strand, counting down.
TTTGGACTACCTTGAAGAGCCCGATGTATTCCATGACGTGTTTGGCCACCTGCCTATGCTGATGCACCCTGTGATGGCTGACTTTATTCAGGCCTATGGTTTGGCCGGGCTGCGTGCGCAACGCATTGGCAAATTGGCAGAGCTGGCGCGCGTGTATTGGTACACCGTGGAGTTTGGCTTGCTTCAAGAAGGTGCTGATTTGCGTATTTACGGTGCGGGGATTGTCTCTTCGCACACAGAAAGCCTGTTTGCTCTGCAAAGCGACTCGCCCAACCGCATCCGCTTTGCACTGGAGCGCGTGATGCGCACCCGCTACCGGATTGATGATTTTCAGGAAAGTTATTTTGTGATTGACAACATCGATGCGCTGTTGGAGTTAGCCCAAATCGACTTCGACCCAATCTACCAACGCCTGCAAGACCCATTTTGCTACGAGCCCGCAGAGGTGCTGCCCAGCGACGCCCTGCTACACCGGGGCAACAGGCGGCACCACGCTGCGGCGTGATGCGGCTTGGTGCGGCTTGGTGCGGCTTGGTGCCGCCTGTTGCGCAATGCAATGCGAAGGGCCGCTTAGCGCTGGGGCATGTCTTTGAGCGAATAGCCCAAGCTGACCGTTGCGTCCTCAGGAATCGGGGGAATGGTTGCATTCCAGTCCAGCCACTGCTGGCGCATGCGCGCTAGGCGCTCGGGCTCGTTTTTGGCACTGTTGGCACGCTCACGTTCGTCTTGGCTGAGGTTAAACAGGTACTCGTAGCCATCTACCATCAGGTATTTCCAATCTCCGTCGCGCAAAGCACGTTGGCCACGGTGGTTCATGCGCCAGTACAACGGTCGGTGAAAGCGGTGCGTGCTGTCATGCAGCAGCGCCTTGAGGGAGACACCGTCTAGCGTATGGTTGGCTGGTGGACTGGCTCCACCAATATCGAGCAAGGTGGCAGACCAGTCCATGGTCATGCAGTGCTGCTGGCTGACCACGCCCGGGGCAATCACGCGGGGCCAGTGGGCAATCCATGGGACTCGGATGCCGCCTTCTGTCAAATCCATTTTTCCGCCGACCAAAGGCCAGTTGTCACTGAAACGTTCGCCCCCGTTGTCGCTGGTGAAGACGACCAGGGTGTTGTCCAAGAGCTGTTGCTGCGCTAGCACCGCCATGATGTGGCCGATGCCCTCGTCCATGTGGTGAATCATTTTTCGGTAGGTTTCTACGCTGCCGCCGTCGGTGTGCACAATGTTTTTGGCCAGTCCCGGCGCAATGGCAGCGTCGTCGCGGCTCTCCCAGGGCCAATGGGGAGCGGTGTAGTGCAGGCTTAAAAAGAAGGGTTTGCCTGCACGCGCATCGGGGGCTTTGCCTGCAATGTAGGTCTGGGCGCGTTGGCTAAATAAGTCTGTCAAATACCCTATTTCGTGGTGCTCTTTTTCCCCAATATAAAAGTCGTGCTCGCCGGTGGAGGAGCAATGGGTAAAGTAATCTACGCCGCCGGCCATGATTCCATAAAAATCTTCGTAGCCGCTGCGCAGCGGGCCAAACGTGGGGGGGTAGCCCAAATGCCACTTCCCGATCAAGGCCGTGTTGTAACCCGCCTCTTTTAACAAGCCTGGCAAGGTGGGGATGCTGGTAGGAAAGCCTAAGGTGGTGCTGCCTTTGGTGCGGCTGTTAATAGGTTCTTCCAATGCGCCACGCATACGGTATTGGTAGCACATGCTCATCAAGGCAAAGCGCGTAGGCGAACACACGGGGGAGTTGGCATAGCCTTGGGTCAAGCGCAAACCGTTGGCGGCCAATTGGTCTAAATGGGGGGAGACCGCGCCAAAAGATGCGCTGCGGCCACCGTAGCAACCCAAGTCTGCGAAACCCAGATCATCGGAAACGATATAAATAATATTAGGACGCTGCATAGTCGTTGAGCTTATGAAAAGTAATTTTTAAGGCAAAAATACCATAGAAAAACCCTATTTTAGGGTTGTATCACACCATGCCGAGTTACCCGCGGTTGCCCGCAGGCCTCGCCCGATCGGTTTGTGCAGTTCCGTTTGGCATGCCCTGGCTGGCGTGCTTAGTCGGTATCGGCTGCGCCCGTTGCCACAGGCCGCTGCGCATCTGCACACCACTCGCTCCAAGAGCCTGGGTACAGGCGCGAGCCGCTGAGCCCGGCATACTCCATGGCCAGTAAATTGTGGCATGCACTCACCCCTGATCCGCACTGGTGCACCACCTGCTCGACGGGCGTAGCTGCTAAAAATTCCAGCCATTGAAGGCGCAGGCGCTGGGGCTCTAAAAACAGGCCCGCGCTGTCAAGATTGCGGTGAAAGGGGTAGTTGCGTGCAGTTGGAATATGTCCCGCCACGGGATCTAGCGGCTCCACGCTGCCGGCAAAACGCTCAGGGGCGCGGGCATCCACAATGCATTGCGTTAGAGGCACTTGCTGGAGTTGCTGCAAAACCTGGTCTGCATCCAGGTACGCAGTCTGCTGCACCTGCGCACGGTAGGCTTGGGCATGGTCGCTTCTCCTGTCGGTTGTGAAGGGGGCTGGGGCGGCCCCCGCTTGGGTGGGGCGGCCTTCTCGTATCCAAGCATCCCAGCCACCATTCAAGACAGACACTTTGGGGTGGCCCAACCACTTCGAGAGCATCCACCACAGGCGAGATGCCATCATGGCGTTGTTTTGGTCGTACACGACCACATGGCTGTCCGCACGCAAGCCCGCAGCGGCCAATCGTTTCAGAAAAACGCCAACCTCAGGCAGGGGATGGCGGCCGTTACGCCCCGTTTTGGGGCCTGATAGATCGTCATCCATATGCAAAAAATACGCATGGGGCAGATGGGCCTGTGCATAAGAGCGCTTCCCCCACGACGGGTCTTGCAGTTGGTGGCGCACGTCAAAGACCCAGTATGTCGCTAAATTAGCCGCCAATTCAGCCGTGCTGATCAATGGTGTACAGGGTAATGCTGCGGAGGATGGAGTGTGGTGTTGCATCGCCAATCTATACCATATTTCAGTCAAGCCTTAGGCGGCATAAGCAGCCCAATCGATCACCGTCCGTAAGAGCCTGAGCGATAAGATGCCCATTGTCGATCGATAAGGAGCCGCATTTGAACCAAGTTAAACGCCCAAAACCTATGTGCAGCAACACTTTGTGTTGTACTTACGCTTTGAATTTGCTCTTCTTTGTTGCACTGCGCACTTGAATTTTTTAGAATTTGAATATGCTTTTCAAACAAAAATCAATGCTTTTTTTAAAAATTAACCCCTATTTGGAAAATTTTTTAAATAACTTTAAAAGCAGAGCCTCGAGAAATACACGCATCCAAATTGAAGCAACATGCTATAGCTTGCGTCTACTTTTTGTCGGTGCCCTCGTGATGTGCTGCATCAACCTAGGCTATAGCATTTGGTTTCTCTTGTTAAACCAGACGGGCGGCAGCGCGCAAGAGTCTTTGTGGGCAAACGCTGTGGGCAAAATCCACGGCGCCATGGCGATTACCATGGCGATATTCGCAGTCATCATCACTCTGGTAAAAGGCAAACCCCAACACAAGCACCTGGCAGCGTGCACCCAATTTGCGGTTGGCCTCGTGGTCATTATGTTTGGTGCCACTTTGTCGGTGGTGGACCAATGGACGAATGCCAACACAACCATTTTCGCCATCGCTAACTTGGCACTGGCCATGGTTTCTTTGTTGCGGCCCTCTCGATCCATACTGCAATTTACCCTCGGATATGCATTTATTTTTGCAAGCTTAAGCTTCACGCAGCACAATCCTCTTCTTTTGAGCATGAACCGAAGCCACGCCTTGGGTGCAGCGATGATTAGCATCATGGCCTCAACCCTCTTCTGGAAGCAGTACGCCAAAGCCACCGTGCTGCGCTGGGAAATTGAAAAAACCACTGCAATACTGTCGAAAAACCAAATAGCGTTGGAATACATGGCAACGCATGATGGCTTAACCGATTTGTACAACCGACGCGAATTCAATCGCCAAGCCGAGCTAGAGATGCTGCGCCTTGCGCGTATGCCTACCAACACCAGTTTGATCATGGTCGATTTAGACCATTTCAAAAAAATCAATGACGCATATGGCCACTTGACAGGCGATGCCGTATTAAAAACCGCAGCGCAGGTGCTGCGCAAAGACGTTCGCAAATCGGACCTGCTGGCCCGTTTTGGCGGAGAAGAGTTCGTCATTTTGCTGCCCAACACGGCACTGGACGGCGCACTGTTTGTGGCAGAAAAACTCAGGAATCAACTGCGCGCTGCAAACATTGAGCATGATGGAAACACACTCAAAGTCACCGCAAGCTTCGGCGTGAGTAGCTTAGACACAGAAAATCCGCCTTCACTCACAACCTTGTGCGACGCAGCCGACAAAGCCCTCTACGTAGCCAAAGAATTAGGCCGCGACCGTGTGCAA
>JBIPME010000189.1:0-4563 GCA_044369275.1 Rhodoferax sp. | reverse complement strand
TCCGGTTTGATCTCGAATATTTTCGACAGCTACGAAGCCCATAAAGGCGAGATCGGTGGGCGTAAAAATGGCGTTCTGATTTCGATGGATGACGGCGAAATTTTCACCTACGCCCTGGGTAAATTGGACGACCGTGGCCGCATGTTCGTCAAAGCCAATGACCCGGTGTATGAAGGCATGATTGTCGGCATTCACAGCCGTGACAACGATTTGGTGGTCAATGCCACCCGCACCAAACAGCTCACCAACTTCCGTGTTTCGGGCAAAGAAGACGCCATCAAAATCACGCCACCCATTGAGTTGAACTTGGAATACGGCGTGGAATTTATTGAAGACGACGAGCTGGTGGAAATCACTCCGAAGAGCGTGCGCCTGCGTAAACGTTTCTTGAAAGAGCACGAACGCAAACGCGCTAGCCGCGACAACTAAAGCGATGGCCCAAGCGGGCGCTGCATTGCAGCACCCGCTTGGGCATTGCATACGGACCTGATCTCGGCCTGGGTGCTGCTTAGGGGTGGGGTTCGGGTTGTGGGGCATAGGCCAGGCTTGCTGCACTGCCCCGGTGGGATTGTTTGCCAAAATACGGCGTTGCTTTAAGTTCATCAATGCACGAGAGATAATTTGGATAATTCGCGGAATTCGGAGAATTTGAATCATGCAAGCAATTCAGACAACTTCTACCGCTGCTTTTGTCACCACCGAAATCCAAGGCCAAGTGGGCTGCATCACCTTGCAGCGGCCACAGGCCTTAAATGCTTTGAACTTAGACATGGTGCGCGCGCTCAGCGCCACCTTGTTGGCTTGGCGTGACCAAGCCAATGTGGCAGCGGTGGCCATTCGGGGCAGCCACAAACAGGGCTCTTTCGGTGGGTTTTGTGCGGGTGGTGACATTCGGTTTTTCCACCAAGCGGCCACGGCGGGCAATCCTGCTTTAGAGGACTTTTTTACAGAAGAGTACGCCCTCAACCATTTGATTCATACCTATCCCAAGCCGTACATCGCTTTCATGGACGGCATCGTCATGGGTGGAGGCATGGGTATCAGCCAAGGCGCATCCCATCGCATCGTGACGGACAACACCAAAATGGCCATGCCTGAAACCAATATCGGCTTGTTTCCCGATGTTGGGGGCGGCTATTTTCTCAGCCGTTGTCCAGGCCGTGCAGGCGAGTGGTTGGCCTTAACGGGAGAAGTGATTGGGGGCCGTGCTGCCCTCAGTGTGGGCTTGGCAGACCATTTTGTGGATGCTGCTTCCCTGCAAGTGCTCTGGGACAGCATGGCGCAGCAAAATTGGTTGGCGCAGCCCGAGGTGGGGCTTGCGGTAGACCAGTGGTTGTCGGCATGGTCGCAAACGAACCAGGCAACCGAGCCGCCCTATGCCATTTTGCGAGACCGCTATTTTGCATTGGACACCGTACCCTCGATATTGGCGGCCTTGGAGGCAGACCCTGATCCTTGGGCGCAGCACACCGCAGGCTTGTTGCGCAAACGCTCGCCGTTGATGCTGCATGTGGTTCTGGAGCAAATCCGGCGTGCACGCACCCTGTCTTTGGCAGACGACTTGCGAATGGAGCGCGACATGGTGCGCCATTGTTTTTACACACAACACCTCAACCGTAGCGGTGCCCTGAGCGAAACCGTGGAGGGCATCCGCGCTTTGGCGGTAGACAAAGACCACGCACCGCGTTGGCAGCCGGCCAGCGTCGAAGCGGTGCATCCGGCAATGGTCGCGCCTTTTTTCAGCAGCCCTTGGCCTGCGCATGCCCACCCTTTGCGGGCATTGGTCTAGCTGTTTGCGTTGTGCCTGCGCTGGGTTGTGTCCGTCATGCCCCGAAGTTGGGCGGATGCTGTAATGCTGTGATGGGCAATAGGGTTACGGCAGCGATGCGGCTTGCCGCCTTAGCGATTGCTTAGCGATTGCGGTCCTTCATAGCGCGCTCTACCTCGCGCTTACCCTCACGGTCTTTGATGGTGTCGCGTTTATCGTGTTCGGCTTTTCCTTTGGCCAAAGCCACTTCGCACTTCACCTTGCCAGTTTTCCAGTGCAGATTAATGGGCACCAAGGTATAGCCTTTTTGCTCTACTTTGCCGATGAGGCGTTTAATCTCGGCCTTGTGCATGAGCAGCTTTTTGGTTCTGACCTTATCGGGGCTGATATGGCTGGACGCGGTGTGCAAGGGGTGAATTTGCAGACCGATAATAAAAAGCTCGCCATTGCGAATAACGACGTAGCCATCGGTTAGCTGCACTTTGCCTTCACGCAGCGATTTGACCTCCCAGCCTTCTAAGACGATACCAGCTTCAAAACGTTCTTCGAAAAAATAATTAAAAGCAGCTTTTTTGTTGTCAGCAATACGGGTTGCAGTTTGGGGTTTTTTTGCCATGAAGATGAAATAAGGGAGATAAGCGAGAATGCAAGTGGCACAAGCCTCGATTGTGCGCCAAGCTTGCCTACAATCTCGCGCATAAGCCCTATTCTATGAAAACCGTTAACAAGTCCGTTTTAATTTGGTTCACGCCCCAAGAGATGTACGCCTTGGTCACTGACGTGGCGCAATACCCCCAATTTTTGCCCTGGTGCGACCGCGCCAGCATTCTTCAAACCCATGCCGATGGGGTTACCGCAGAGGTAGGCATCGCTTTTGGGGGCTTGCACCAAACTTTCACCACCCGTAACACGCACACCGCGCCCAGCCGCATCGACTTGGCATTGGTCAAAGGGCCGTTCTCTCAACTCCACGGCCAATGGAACTTCCTCGCCGTAGGCGATGGCTCCCAGCGTGCCTGCAAAGTCGAGTTGGTGTTGCAGTACAGTTTTCAAAGCAAAACACTGGCGGCGCTGGTGGGTCCTGTATTTGACAAAATCGCCGCCAACTTGGTGGACGCCTTTGTCAAACGTGCGCAGCAAGTCTATGCAGCCTGATTCGCCCCCCACAACCGCCACGCTGCACATCAGCGTGACTATGTCCAAGCAGGCCCGGCAAGTGCAAGAAATACCTTTGCAGTTGCCCCCCGGCAGCACGGTGGGCGATGCCTTGCGCGCCAGTGCCAGCTTGCTTTCGGATATACCGGAACAAGAGTTTGCGCTGTTGCAAATCAGCCTATGGGGTAAAAGGGTGGACCCGCAGCAGCTACTGCGTGAAAACGACAGGGTAGAGCTTTGCCGCCCCTTGAAAGTAGACCCCAAAGTGGCCCGCCGTTTACGCTTTGCCCGCCAAGGTGCCAAGACCGCTGGTTTGTTTGCCAATCGCCGCCCCGCAGCGAAAGCCGGTTACTAAATAGGGCCGTTGAACTGGGCTGTTGAACTCGGTAACTGAATCTGGCGATTGAATCGGCTACTTGCAGTTGTTGTCGATCACGCTTTGCGCGTATTTCATTTCAGCGGCCAGCTGCGTTTCGTTGAGAAACTCCCGCTCCCCAGCGGCATTGCTTTTGGCAATACGGTAACCTGACTGGTAGTCTTTTTTGGCTTGTTGGGCGCGTGTGCAGTTTTCTGCTTTGGTCTTTTTTAACTGCTCTTGCTCGGCTTTTTTGGTCGCCTCAGCCTGTTGCTCTAGCTGTTTCTTTTTGGCCTCTGCGGCCTTGTCCGTGTCGCTGCTGGTCGCAGCACTGGCCTTGCCCTTAGGCGCGGCTGGGGCCGATGCCGCAGAGGCGGGTCCGGCAGGCAAGGGGGCTTCATCCTTCAAACTGCCCATGGCAGAGCCCGGGCGCTTCAAAATTTGGGAATTGGGTATGTCGGGTGGTGGCGCGCGGTCGCTGAACACCATGCGCCCCTCGTTGCTGCGCCACTGCCATTGCGCCCATGCCACATCGCTGATAGACAGGGCAGCCAGAAAAGCCAGGCCCCCAAAGAGCCCCCAAAGAATAGATTTCAGTTGCATGTGCTGAGTGTAGTTCCGTATCTGGTTTCGTATGTGGTTCCGTAAATTGCCGAACCTGCCAAGATCTGCATTGTGGCGCAGGTACAATTGACGATTTGGAGCTCTGACATGCGCCTGCTCGGCAAAGCCCTGACCTTCGACGATGTGTTGCTGGTCCCCGCTTACTCACAAGTCCTGCCTAAGGATACCTCCTTAGCCACCCAATTCTCACGCAATATCGCGCTCAACCTGCCCTTGGTCTCTGCGGCCATGGACACGGTCACCGAAGCCCGCCTTGCCATTGCCATTGCGCAAGAAGGTGGCATCGGCGTAGTGCATAAAAACCTCACTGCGGACGAACAAGCCGCCCAAGTGGCCAAAGTCAAACGCTACGAAAGTGGCCTGCTGCGCGACCCCGTGGTGATCAACCCCAGCACCACGGTGCGAGAGGTCATCGAGCTGTCTGACCGATTGGGCGTATCGGGTTTCCCCGTCTGTGAGAGTGGGCGCGTTGTGGGCATCGTAACCGGGCGGGATTTGCGCTTTGAAACCCGCTACGACCTGCCCGTGCGCGAAATCATGACCCCCCGCGAACGCTTGGTCACCGTGCCCGATGGCACCACCCCGCAAGCCGCCAAAGCCCTGCTCAACAAGCACAAACTCGAACGCCTGCTGGTGGTCAACGATGCCTTTGAACTCAAGG
>JBIPME010000190.1:0-4563 GCA_044369275.1 Rhodoferax sp. | reverse complement strand
TGTCAGACTATGTGCGCGCAGAGTTTTTGCGCAATCGCCAGATGGACTACGTGCGTGCTGCACGCGCCTTGGGGGTGTCTAACTGGAAAATTATCACGCGCCACATTTTGCCCAACAGCATGACGCCGGTGGTGACGTTTCTGCCCTTTCGCATGAGTGGCGCCATCTTGGCCCTCACTTCATTGGACTTTTTGGGGCTGGGCGTGCCGCCAAACACCCCCTCCTTAGGTGAGCTGCTGTCGCAAGGGAAAAACAACATTGATGCTTGGTGGATTTCGCTGTCCACCTTTGCCGTCTTGGTGCTAACTTTGCTGTTGCTAACCCTTATGGGTGACGCCTTGCGCGATGCCTTGGACCCACGCAAGGCGCAGCAGCCATGAACTTGCTCGAAGTAACCGATTTGCGCATCGCTTTTGCCGGGCAGGCTGTGGTGCAAGGCATTAGCTTCCAAATACGTGCAGGCGAGCGCTTGGCCTTGGTGGGCGAGTCAGGCTCTGGGAAAACTATCTCTGCTTTAAGCCTCTTGGGCTTGGTGGACGGGGCGCAAATCCAAGGCAAGGCGGTTTTTGATGGCCGTGCCACCGCCACCGCCACCGCCGTCGCGGATGTGAATACGGATGCGAATACGGCCACCCAGTCGGGTAAGCCGTCAACCGCGCTGATGGAAATTGCCGAGCCCATCGATTTGCTGGCCGCCACGCAAAGCCAATTGGAGGCGATTCGCGGACAGGACATTGCCATGGTCTTCCAAGAGCCCATGACGGCGCTCAACCCGTTGTTCAGTATTGGCGAGCAAATTGCCGAAGTTTTGCGCATAAAAAAAGGCATGCCCGCACAAGCGGCTTGGCAGCGGGCGGTGGAGTTGCTTGCAGACACGGGCATTGCCGAGCCTGAAAGACGGGCCAAGTCCTTCCCCCACCAACTCTCAGGCGGTCAGCGCCAGCGGGCTGTGATCGCTATGGCCTTGGCCTGCCAGCCCAAATTGCTACTGGCCGACGAGCCCACCACTGCCTTGGATGTGGGCGTGCGCCAGCAAATTTTGCAGCTGCTGCAAGCCATACAAACCAAGTACGGCATGGCCGTGTTGCTCATCACCCATGACCTGAACCTGGTGCGCCGGTTTGCACAGCGCATTGCCGTGATGGAAAACGGGCATATCGTGGAACAAGGTTCGGTTGAGGCGGTGTTCAACCACCCCCAACACCCCTATACCCAGCGCCTGCTCAACAGCCAACCCCAGCGCAATGTGCTGGCGGCGGTCCCCGATGCTGCGGTCCTCTTGCAAACCCAGCAACTGGGCGTGACCTACCCGGTGCCGCGTGCGGGTTGGCGTGGCTGGTTTGTGCCGGGCACATTTGCCGCCGTGCGTGCGGTCAGCATGGCCTTGCCACAGGGGCAAACCCTGGGCGTTATGGGCGAATCGGGCTCGGGGAAATCGACCCTGGCATTGGCGGTTTTGGGCTTGCTTGCGTTCACTGGCACGGTCGCGGTGGTGGGGCAGACTTGGGGGCAGGGTAGGCGCGCGCAATTGCGCATGCGCAAAGACATTCAGGTGGTGTTCCAAGACCCTTTTTCCTCACTTTCACCGCGTTTGACGGTAGAAGAAATTGTCGAGGAAGGGCTGCGTTTGCATGCCCCCGCGCTATCGGCCCAGGCCGTGCAGCAGCAAGTGTTGGAGGTGTTGGCGCAAGTGGGCCTCACACAGGCCCAATTCCCCGATTTGTTAAAACGTTACCCCCATCAATTTTCAGGCGGGCAACGCCAACGCATAGCGATTGCACGCGCACTCATTGTGCGGCCTCGCATCATGGTGTTAGATGAGCCCACCAGTGCTTTGGATGTCACCATGGCGCAGCAAATTCTTCAGCTTTTGCAGCGATTGCAGGCAGAAATGGGCTTGGCCTTTCTTTTGATAACGCATGATGTTGATGTCATTCGGGCCATGGCGCACCAAGTCATGGTCATGCGCAACGGCGAAGTGCTGGAGTCGGGGGCGGTTCAAGACGTGCTAGAGCGCCCCCAAACCCCCTACACCCAAGAGCTGCTCCAAGCTACACAATAAATCCTGAAAAATCAAGGAGCTAAGTCAATATTTACAGTACAATCCGTGCTTCACGACCAAACGGGCGGGTATTTACCGCCCGTTTTTTTTGGTCGATCGTTTTTGAATGATTTTGAGGTTGGCATCGCGTGGCGCTACAGGACATCGTTGAGCAAATTACCGCAGGCTTGGGTTACGACTTGGTAGAGATTGAACGCTCTGCCGGTGGCCTGCTGCGTGTCACCATTGATTTGCCGTGGGTTAAGCCCGAGCCGGATGCGCTGCCAGTGGAGCAATTTATCACGGTCGAAGACTGCGAAAAGGTGACGCGCCAGTTGCAGTTCACGCTCGAAGTGGAGGGGGTGGACTACAAGCGGTTGGAGGTCTCCTCGCCGGGTATCGACCGCCCTTTGCGGCATGTTCGGGATTTTGAGCGCTTTGAAGGTGCGTTGGTCGACATCACGCTCAAAGCCCCCGTAGGCGATGCGGGCCAGGGCCAGGTGAATGCAAATCGAAAAAAATTCCGAGGCACCTTGGAGCAGGTGGCCAATGCCGACGGCAGCCAAGGCTGGCAAGTCGTTTGGACGGATGCACCCGCTGTCAAGCCGGGGCAAAAAATAAGTAAAAAGCGGCCTCCTGCCCCGGTGCGGGCATTGGGTTTTGAAATGGATGAGTTGCGCGAGGCGCGCTTGGCCCCCGTTGTGAGCTTCAAGGGGCGCGCAGCCTCTTCGGCTGAAGATGTATAGATTGAAAGTCCGTTGTATTGTGTGTATTAGAGTGTTCAGGAGAATCATGGCATGAATCGCGAATTGTTAATGCTGGTTGAGGCAATTTCCCGCGAGAAAAACGTGGAGCGAGATGTGGTCTTGGGTGCTGTTGAGGCGGCCTTGGCGCAGGCTACCAAAAAACTGTACGAGGGCGATGTAGACATACGTGTAGCGCTTGACCGTGATAGCGGTAATTACGAAACCTTCAGACGTTGGCATGTGGTGCCCAATGAGGCGGGCTTGCAATTGCCTGACCAAGAAATATTGCTGTTCGAGGCCAAAGAGCAAATTCCTGACATCGAAGTAGATGAATACATCGAAGAGCCGGTTGAATCGGTTCCCATTGGTCGCATTGGTGCCATGGCGGCGAAGCAAGTCATTTTGCAAAAAATTCGCGATGCCGAGCGTGAAATGCTGCTCAATGAGTTCATGTCGCGTGGCGAACGTGTTCTGGTTGGCACGGTAAAACGCATGGACAAGGGCGACATCATTGTGGAAAGCGGCCGCGTTGAAGGCCGTTTGCGCCGCAGCGAAATGATTCCTAAAGAAAACTTCCGCACGGGTGACCGTGTGCGCGCCATGATTATGGAGGTCGATCTGACCTTGCGTGGTGCCCCCATCGTGCTGTCGCGTTCAGCGCCTGAATTCATGGTCCAGCTCTTCAAGCAAGAAGTGCCTGAAATAGAGCAAGGTCTGCTGGAGATTAAATCTTGTGCACGCGATGCGGGTTCGCGGGCCAAAATCGCTGTGCTTTCGCATGACAAGCGCGTTGACCCGATTGGGACCTGTGTAGGGGTCCGTGGCACGCGCGTCAACAGCGTGACCAATGAGCTCGCAGGCGAGCGTGTTGACATTGTGCTGTGGAGCGAAGATCCCGCGCAGTTTGTGATTGGTGCCTTGGCACCCGCCAACGTATCTTCCATTGTGGTTGACGAAGAGCGCCATGCGATGGACGTTGTGGTAGATGAGGAAAACCTGGCGATTGCCATTGGCCGAGGAGGCCAGAACGTGCGCTTGGCCTCTGAACTCACGGGCTGGAAAATCAACATCATGGATGCCGCTGAATCGGCCATTAAGTTGGCCAATGAAACGGATTCCGGTCGCCGTCTGTTTATGGAAAAACTCGACGTTGATGAGGAAATTGCAGACATCCTGATTGCCGAAGGCTTTACCAGCTTGGAAGAGGTCGCTTACGTGCCTTTGCAAGAAATGTTGGAAATCGAAACCTTCGATGAAGACACGGTACATGAGCTGCGTAACCGGGCCAAAGATGCATTGCTCACAATGGAAATAGCCCACGAGGAAAGTGTGGAAGAGGTTTCGCAAGAATTGCGAGACTTAGAAGGTTTGACGCCGGTATTGATCGGGAAACTAGCGGATGGCGGAGTGCACACGCGGGATGATCTCGCTGACTTGGCCGTAGATGAACTTACAGAAATTACAGGCCAGTCTGCGGACGAGGCCACGGCCCTGATCATGAAGGCACGCGCACATTGGTTTACCAATGACGCTGCCTCTCAAGAGTAATGGTCATGAAAGGATCCCAAACCAATGTCCAATACGACCGTTGCCGAATTTGCCAATGAACTTAAAAAATCCACCGACACTTTGTTGGAACAGCTCCATGCTGCCGGTGTGACCAAGAATGCGTCTACGGATGTACTCACCGATAACGACAAACACAAATTGTTAAGCTACCTGCAAAGCAGCCATGGAACGGCTACCTCAGAGCGCAAAAAAATAACCCTTGTGAAA
>JBIPME010000188.1:0-4575 GCA_044369275.1 Rhodoferax sp. | reverse complement strand
TCACGAACCGTTGGGTTGTGGGGTGGGGGTGTTGTATCGGTAGGCTGGCTCATAGGGTAGGGCGTGCGTTGTAAGCGCTGAAAAGTTAGGGTGTAAGAAAGGAAATCAGCTTGGTGCCCAAGACAGATGCGACATCATCCCAATTGGCATCAACGCCAATCGCAGACAGGTCAATGGTTTGTAGTTGGCTATAGCCACAGGGATTAATGCGGTTAAAAGGCTCTAAATCCATTGCAACATTCAAAGCCACCCCATGGTAGGTGCCATGGCGGCTTACCTTGATACCCAAAGCCGCAATCTTAGCCAGTCCCGAAAAGTTTGGGGCCGAGGGGAGATTGGGGTTGGCGCTCAACGGCTTGGATTGAGATGCACTCGGCAAAGCACCATGCCCGAAGGGGTCATCAAGTCGAACATAAATACCAGGCGCACCTCTCACGCGATGCCCTGTAACGCCAAAGTGCATCAATGTTCGGATAACAGACTCTTCGATCCGGTAAACGTACTCTTTAACAAAGTAGCCTGCACGCAGCAAATCCACCAGAGGGTAAGCCACTACTTGGCCTGGTCCATGGTAAGTTACCTGCCCGCCCCTGTTGGTTGAAATTACAGGGATGTCTTTGGGGTTCAGAATGTGTTCGGGCTTGCCAGCCACCCCTTGGGTGTAAACCGGAAAATGTTCGCATAGCCAAAGTTCATCGCATTGTTTTGATGCAATGCCGATTTCACGGTGATTGGCAAAATTTTTCATGGCTGCATAAGTTGCTTCAAACTCTACGCAGCCGAGATTCAAAAGTAAGGGCTCCACAGAAGTATTACAAGACGACTTTGACCATGGGATGGGTCGAAAGCGTGCGGTAGAGCTCGTCCAGTTGTTCGCGGCTAGTGGCGGTAACTGTGATAGTGATTCCTATATATTTGCCGCCTTTGCTCTCACGCAATTCAATAGATTGGGGGTCAAAAAGAGGGTCGAAAGCATGGGCGACCGTGGTTACAGCATGTACCAAGCCCTCGGCCTTCAAACCCATCACTTTAATGGGGAATGGGCAAGGATACTGAATTAATGATTCGTTTGCAGGGCTAGAAGATGGGGTCGACATCGTGTGCATTATGCAGGCAGAGCAAGGGTTTCAACGTCAGGCCGTACTGAAGAATTGCATTTTTTCATAAGCAAAAAAAAGCGCTCAATAAAGTTGCTAACTTCTTCGTATAATAGGAAGCTGTAGTTTAATTGTGACGCAATATTTTTTGCAAAAAAGATACAAAAGTATGCAAGAGAATAATGCGCCGCAAGTAGAACAAGATACGGAGTTCGCAGTCCTAACTGCAGAGCAGGCGCAAGAATGGCGTAAAAGAAATCCTACGCTATCGCCTTGGAAAGTGATCGCATTACAAGCTGCCATAGGTTTTTTGGTGGCGTCAATAACAGGGGTGGTGTTTGGCAGCAGTGCGGTGGCGTGGTCCGCTGCCTATGGAAGTGGGGCAGTTATTTTGCCTGCTTGCATGTTTGCTTACAGCATTCGGTTACGTAAACGGTCGGACTGGGGTGGTGCGATGTCAAGGTTCGCAATTTGGCAAGTCGCCAAATTAATATTGACCATAGCATTGTTGGCAATGGCGCCTAGTGTGGTTCAAGGTCTCAATTGGCTGGCTTTGTTAGGTGGTTTTGTGGTGACGATGAAGGCAATTTGGCTGGCCGTTTGGGTTTTGCCAAAGTTGCAAAAGCAGTTTTAAACGATTTGATGATTGGTGGTGTATGGCTTCTGAACACGGACAAGCGGGTGCGCCCAGTGCTGGAGAGTATATTCAGCACCATTTGCAACATTTGCAAATGGATTTCGACTTCAACCATGTTAAGCAAACCAGCATTGTTGATTTCAGTCTATTTAATGTGGACTCCATTGTTTTTTCTGTGATTTTGGGTGCGCTGGGCTGCTTTGTTTTGTGGCTTGCTGCAAGGAAGGCGACTTCAGGTGTTCCAGGTAGATTGCAAGCTGCTGTAGAAATACTGTCTGAGATGGTGGATAACCAAGCAAAGATCGTTATTCGCAATGCCAAAAGTCGAAAGCTTGTTTCTCCTTTGGCGATGACGGTGTTTGTCTGGATTTTCCTGCTTAATTCCATGGACATGTTGCCGGTCGACTTAATTCCACAAATTTGGCATGCAAGTAGTGCGCAATTCGGTTTACCGGATTACATGCGTGTTGTTCCTACAGCAGACCTTTCGACAACATTAGGGCTTTCTTGCTCAGTGCTTTTGATCTGTTTGTTTTATAACATCAAGATTAAGGGCTTGGGGGGCTGGGCGCATGAGTTGGTGGCGGCTCCTTTTGGTGACCACTGGGCTTTGTATCCAATTAACTTTGTGATGCAAATAATTGAATACCTTGCTAAAACAGTGTCGCATGGGATGCGACTGTTTGGCAATATGTTTGCGGGTGAGTTGGTGTTCATGTTGATTGCCCTTATGGGCGGCGGCTGGGCATTGTCTGGAACGGGAATCGGCTTGGCCATAGGCCATGTCATCTCTGGCACTGTATGGACTTTATTCCATATTATGGTGATCACTTTGCAAGCTTTCATCTTTATGATGTTGACGCTGATCTATACCGGTCAAGCGCACGACGCACATTGATGTGAATTTTTGAGTTTATTTTTTCTTAACTTTTGGAGATTTCTTATGGAACACACTCTTGGAATGGTGGCTTTGGCTTGCGGATTGATCGTTGGTTTGGGTGCGATTGGAGCATCTATCGGGATTGCATGGATGGGCGGTAAATTCTTGGAATCATCTGCGCGTCAGCCTGAACTGATGAATGAACTGCAAACCAAAATGTTTATTTTGGCTGGATTGATTGATGCTGCGTTCTTGATCGGTGTGGCGATTGCATTGCTGTTTGCATTTGCAAATCCTTTTGTTGTACGCTGAACCAATTCCCCTTTGCGATAAGGAAGGAATTTAGCCGTGAATATCAACGCGACCCTGTACCTACAGGCCATTGTCTTTGCGATTTTGGTATGGTTTACGATGAAATTCGTGTGGCCTCCCTTGACCAAAGCGCTCGATGAGCGGGCTCAAAAAATTGCAGATGGCTTGGCCGCTGCAGAGAAAGCCAAAAGTGAATTGATGAGCGCAAACGCGCGCGTCGAAGCAGAGTTGGCCAGCTCAAGAAATGAAACTACTTTGCGATTGGCAGATGCTGAGCGCAGAGCGCAGACTTTAATTGCAGAAGCGAAAGCCCGTGCGACCGAAGAAGGTAATCGCATCATCGCTGCAGCCAAAGCTGAGGCAGAGCAGCAATCGGTGAAAGCCCGAGAAATGATGCGCGAAGAAGTTGCTATTTTGGCAGTCAAAGGCGCTGAGCAAATTTTGCGTAAAGAAGTTAATCCTCAGGTGCATGCTGATTTGTTGGCGCGCCTGAAAACAGAGCTATAAGGAAGCAATATGGCTGAACTCGCAACCATTGCGCGTCCTTATGCACAGGCACTATTCCTGTCACTCAATGCGGATGCAAAGGGTGAATTGGTTTGGTTAGATGAAATTGCGCAAATAGCCGCAAACAGCAGCGTACAAGAATTTGCAGCGAATCCTGTGGCAACGGATGCCCAAGTATTTGAGTTGATTCGTACCTTGTTAAAAAGTGTGCTTTCGACTAAGGCTGAAAACTTTTTGTATACGGTAATCGCCAATGGGCGCTTATCTGCATTTCCCGCCATAGTTGCTCAATTTCATGCGTTGAAAAATGCGCAAAATGGTGTCTCGGATGCAATTGTTTACAGTGCATTTGCGATGACAGAGAGCGATGTGGGTGCTGTTGCTGCCGTTTTGGAAAAACGTTTCTCTCGCAAACTCAATGTCACCATGCAAATGCAAGCCGATTTAATCGCTGGCATTCGTGTGGTGGTTGGTGACGAAGTTCTTGATACCTCAGTCAAGGCCCGTCTTGAACAAATGAAAGTGGCTTTAACGACGTAGGCGATTGCCTTAGTCGTTAGCCTAACTAAAGAAAGAAGGAAAGAGCCATGCAACTCAATCCCGCAGAAATCTCTGAATTAATTAAGAGCCGTATTGAAGGCTTATCTACCAATACAGATATCCGCAACCAAGGAACCGTGGTGTCGGTAACCGATGGAATCTGTCGTATCCACGGTCTTTCGGATGTGATGCAGGGTGAAATGCTCGAGTTCCCCGCAGGCAGCGATGGTTTGCCTACTTACGGCTTGGCACTTAACCTAGAGCGCGATTCGGTCGGTTCGGTGATTTTGGGTGAGTACGAGCATATCTCTGAAGGTGATACGGTCAAATGTACCGGTCGCATTCTAGAAGTTCCAGTCGGTCCAGAGTTGAAAGGGCGTGTTGTTAACGCCTTAGGCCAGCCGATTGATGGTAAAGGCCCTATCAATGCCAAAATGACGGACGTGATTGAAAAAGTAGCGCCCGGCGTGATCGCACGTGAATCCGTTAGCCAACCCATGCAAACGGGCCTCAAGTCGATTGACTCTATGGTGCCAGTGGGTCGCGGTCAGCGCGAATTGATCATTGGAGACCGCCAGACAGGTAAGACAGCAGTGGCGATT
>JBIPME010000187.1:0-4589 GCA_044369275.1 Rhodoferax sp. | reverse complement strand
CAAGACCGTTGCCAGCGCGGCTTGGTCCAAGCGCTCAAAACCACTCGACTTTTGAACCGTGGCTTTCTGTGCAATTCCATCAACACCAATGAAGACTTGTAAAACCACCCTGCCTTGCTCGTTAAGTCGCCTGCTTATTGGCGGGTAGTTAGGCTTGGGATTGTGTAAATACAAGGCATCACTGGAAGGCATTGCATCGCCAGAACCCTGAGTGACCGCAGTAGCGCCCGGCGCACCCAACGCTGCTGCGTTATCCGTCGATTGCGCTTTTCCCAGCGCCACATTGGCGGCACCGGATGACGCTGCGACAGCGTTGGGCGTGGTGGACAAAGCCCTCCCTGCCGCAAGGCTTGCATGGGGTAAAACCTCTTCCGATGAGGGCTTAGGTGCCGAGGCCTGCAAAGATACCGCTTGCGCAGACAGCGCCTGACTATGGGCAATAACAACGCTAGGCGCACGCTGGGAAACTGGGGAAGGCTGACGCTCACCAAGCGCAAATTGTGTAGGTGATGCGGAGGTTGTAGAGGTTTTGGGTGTGGATTTTTCCAGCTTCAGTGTAGGCTTAGACAGCGTCTGACGAGATGGGGGACTATCCGCCGACAACAAAGATACCTGTTGCACAACAGGCGCAACAACCGAAACGGGCTTGCCATGCCCCGATGTTTGCCGCAAGGCCCATAAAAAAACCAAATGCAACACCAAGACTGCTAAAAAAATAAATAGCTTAGCTTGCTGGTGCGAAAAAAATCTAAGAATTATGCTTTACTCCTTGAAGAGATGCGATTTTGCACCACGTCAAGATCGCTCAAAGTATCCACATCCAACACAATCCCCTCATCCGCAAGCTCCAACCGATGCACCTTGTGTGCATGCAAAAGAGCACGCGCACCATGGTCACCAGACAGCTGCAACAAAGCCGAACGGTGCTGCACACCAAACCCCACAGGATGACCATGCTGCCCTTGGTAGCAAGGCACTACCAAGCTATGCTGGCGCAAAGCCTGCACCACATCCAACAATGTCTGGGCAAGCACCAAAGGCAAATCCGCGGGCAAAATCAACCAGCCACTGGCTTGCACAGTAGCAGCAACACCCGCCGCAATACTATCACCCATGCCAGCGTTGGGCAGGTGCGCTATATGCTCTGGCTCTACAACATAAGATGGTAAACCACTGTCAAGCACGCTGGCCAAAACATGCTCACGCAGCCTGCGTCCCGCCAAAGGTACGTTTAACTTATGTTCTCGTGCACCCGATGCTTTGAAACGCCGCCCCTCGCCAGCAGCCAAAACAATTACATAAACACCTGACAACATAGCAAACCCATAGCCGAAAAGCCAAACTCCAAAAACGCTCTCGCTAAAGGAGTTTTTGAAAAACGCTGGATAAAAGGTCTTCAAAGGAATTGCGAAAAATCCCACAATTCCGAAAACTCAATCGGCCAACTTCAGCAAGTACCGATAAACGAACCCAGGAAAAGACAAAGTTAGAAACATCAACACAGTAATCGCATAAAACTCCCATGTTTTAGACGAAATATTGGCCGAGTTGCCTTCTAAAAAATAAGCAATACAACCCAGTAATATATAAAAAATCAACAACTCAAACAGATGGCTTGTTATTTTTTTAGGCTGTATTAAACGAAAAACAAAAAATAACTTATTTGTTAAAAATGAGGCATTAGCTAACAAAATAGCTAAAAAAACAAGCAAGAAAGGGGAAAATAACTGGCTCACAGCAATGCTGCACTTTTCGCAAGACCCGTCAACTGCTCAATAGAAACCCTAGAGATAACCATCAAAGTATTCGGAAAAATACCAAGGAAAAGAAGCAAGAGGGCATTCGCACATAACACAATCTTTACATCCCAACCTGTTGAAACCGTACTCGCCGTAATAGGCGTATCAAAATACATAACCTTGATCAAACGCAAATAATAAAATGCACCAATCAATGACATTAAAACCGCAAAAATAGCCAATAAATTATGCAAAGCGCCCCCCCCTGACATCAACGCTTGCAACACCGATAGCTTCGCAAAAAAACCAACCATAGGAGGAATGCCCGCAAGAGAAAGCATGCTCAAAGTCATTATGGCGGCATAAAGTGGGCTACGTTGATTTAAGCCGGCGAAATCAGAAATTTCTTCACTTTCAAAACCATCCCGTGCCAATAACAAAATAACACCAAAAGTAGCGAGTGTTGTTAACACATAACTCACCACATAAAACATCGACGCACTGTAAGCAGGCACAGAAAAAGCCGAAGCATCGTTATTAACAGAACCCGACATTAAGCCCAGCAACACAAACCCCATTTGCGAAATCGTCGAATATGCCAGCATCCGCTTAACATTGGTCTGCATAATCGCGGCAAAATTACCCACCACCAACGAAGCAATAGACAAGAGCATCAACATTTGCTGCCAATCCATAGACAACGGCAACAAAGCTTCTACCAATAATCGGATAGTAATGGCGAAAGCCGCAAGCTTAGGCGCACCACCAATCATCAAAGTCATAGCAGTAGGTGCCCCATGGTAAACATCGGGGACCCACATATGAAAAGGCACCAAACCCAATTTAAACGCCAAGCCAGAAACAATAAACACCAAAGCCAAAACCAAAACTTGAGGCTTATGCATACCCGACTGAATGGACGAAAAAATTGCTTTAAGTTCTAAAGAGCCTGTTGCACCATACAGCATTGACATGCCATAAAGTAAAAAACCAGACGCCATGGCACCTAAAATAAAGTATTTCATTGCAGCTTCGGTGGCATTGCTATTGTCCCGACGCAGGGCAACCAAGGCATAGCTAGAAAGCGTCAGCAATTCCAAGCCCATGTATATAACCAAAAGATTACTTCCTGAGATCATGACGAACATGCCCAGCAAAGAAAATAAACTTAAAGTGAAAAACTCTCCACCACGCGACAACATATCACGATCAGCCACATAAGGACGACCATAAACCATGGTGATCATCACTGCTACACAGCTAAAAAACTTGAGCCAATTACCCATAGTGTCATAAACAATCATCCCTCCAAAGCCCCACACTTGGCCGCCAGCCAATGCACTTTTAGCGGTTAATACAGCAACCACCAACAAGGTAAGCATTGAAAGAAAATAGCTGAAGCTGCGCAGTCTAGATTTAACCCCCAAATCAACCAAAGCAATGACCGAAGTCATTACAAATAAAACAATTTCAGGTAATACAAGAGAAAAATTGATTTGATCAATCATTTAAAAATCTTTCAATAAAGCCTAATTAATTAAGCTTTGATATCGCAATATGCTGAAGCAAATGTGCAACCGAGGCATCCATAACATCAGTGAATAATTTTGGATACAGGCCCATATAAAGTATGGCAATTGCTAGCAGTCCCAAAACAAAAAATTCACGTGCATTGATATCCACTAATTTTCGAACGTTATCATTCGCAATAGCACCAAGATAAACACGCTTAAACATCCACAAAGTGTATGCGGCACCAAAAATCAATGCACTCGCAGCAGCTGCGCCAATCCAGAAATTAAATTTCACTGCAGCAATAATAACCATCCATTCACCAACAAAACCAGCAGTGGCAGGCAAGCCGCAATTGGCCATAGAAAATAAAAGTGCGAAAGCGGCAAACTTAGGCATGGTGTTAACCACACCACCATAATCGGCTATTTCGCGAGAATGCACACGGTCGTATAAAACACCTATGGATAAAAACATAGCCGCAGAAACAAAACCGTGGGCGATCATCTGAATTAAACCGCCCGTAATGCCAACGTCGCTAAAAATAAAGAAACCCAAACTGACAAAACCCATGTGTGCAACAGAAGAGTAAGCCACCAGCTTTTTCATATCTTGTTGAACCATTGCCACCAAGCCCACATAGATTACTGCAACCAAAGACAAGAAAATTATCAATGGTGACCATTCATGCGCAGCATCCGGCGTAATTGGCAAAGAAAAACGTAAAAATCCATACGCACCCAACTTCAACATAATCGCAGCAAGAACTGCAGAGCCCCCTGTAGGCGCTTCAACGTGCACATCAGGTAACCATGTATGAACAGGCCACATCGGAATTTTCACAGCAAAGGCGGCAAAAAAGGCGAAAAATAGCAAGGTTTGAACATGCGCATCTAATTTCAAATCATGCCAAGCTGAGAGTTCAAAACTTCCACCCGATTTATTAGAAAGATAAATTAATGCAATAAGCATTAATAAAGAACCCATTAAGGTATATAAGAAAAATTTGAAGGCAGCGTAAATTTTATTTGGACCACCCCAAATACCAATAATTAAATACATTGGTATTAAAGTTGCTTCAAAAAATACATAAAACAACAGACCATCTTGTGCACAGAAAACACCAATCATTAGGCCGCTTAAAATTAAAAAAGCCCCCATATATTGGTTAACACGGCTTGTTATTGAATCCCAGCTCGCAATAATAACTACAAAATTAATAAAAGCAGTTAATGGAACAAACCAAAAAGAAATACCATCCAAACCCAAATGATAAGCAACCTTGAAATAAGCCGGCTTAAATTCACCATCAATCCAAGGCAAATGTTCAACAAACTG
>JBIPME010000186.1:0-4605 GCA_044369275.1 Rhodoferax sp. | reverse complement strand
CCCGCATAAAACTTGGCAAGGCGTGGCGGGTGGCGCTATTGCCAGTGTGCTTATTTCAGTCACTTTGGCGCACAGCTTGAACCTGTGCTCTGTTGCAACCGCAGCGGCATTGGGTGTGCTTTTGTCCACGGTGGGCGTGCTGGGTGATTTGTTTTTTTCTATGGCCAAAAGGCGATTAGGCATCAAAGATTTCTCCAATCTGCTGCCAGGCCATGGCGGCATGTTGGACCGTGTTGATAGCTTGGTTTTCACGGCACCTGTGCTTTGGTTCACACAAAAATTGATGAATTTTTAAAAGGAAAAATATGTCGAATGATTGGCAACAATTGGAGTCAGGCTTGGATGTTGGAGACGGGCAAAGGATTTTTTACAGGGCTTGGCAGCCTCTGGCCTCCAAGCTCAGCACACGCAAAGCATTGGTTTTTTTGCACCGGGGGCATGAGCACTCAGGGCGCGTTGCGGCTTTGGTCAAAGACCTGGGGTTTACGCAGGCATGGGCTTTTGCGTGGGATGCAAGAGGGCACGGCTACTCTCCTGGGGCCCGAGGCGACGCGCCTGATTTTCAGACCTTGGTGCGCGATTTCGATGTTTTCATAGCCCATCTACGCCAGCATTACGGCATAGACAGCGCCAACATAGTGCTCGTGGCCAACAGCGTTGGCGCTGTGTTGGCATCTACTTGGTTGCATGACTATGGCCACCAGGTGGCTGGGGTGGTCATGGCTGCTGCGGCGTTTCAAATCAAACTGTACGTGCCATTGGCTTTACCCGCTTTGCGATTGGCCTTGCGTTTTAAGCCGGACCTCTCGGTGTCGAGCTACATCCGCCCCCAGATGCTCACGCATGATGCGCAACAGGCCCAAGCGTATGCACAGGACCCTCTGGTTACGCGCAATATTTCAGCGCGTGTGTTACTCGGTTTGGCACAGGCCGCACACCGCGTTGTCAGCAATGCGCATGCTTTGGACACCCCCACTTTGATGCTGGTCGCCAGCCAAGACTATGTGGTGAAAGAAAATGTGCAGAGAAAATTTTTTGAAGGCTTGGCCACCGAAGACAAAAAATGGGTGGTGCTACCCCAGTGCCGGCATGCTATTTTTTATGAAAGCACGCAGACCCGCAATCTGGCGATTGAGCACAGCAAAGCGTTTATTGCGGCGTGTTTAGAGCGGACCCCAAAGTCTGCATTGCACTACGCCAATGCGCACCAAGACAGTGCGAGTGCCCGCCACACGCAAGACTTGGCCCAAGGGAATTCAGTCACTTTGCCAGAGCATGTTTTTTTTGCAATGCAGCGCTTCATGCTGGGGTCCATGGGACGTTTAAGCACGGGCATGCGGATCGGTCTGGAACATGGTTTTGACTCTGGCACCTCGCTCGACCATGTGTACACCAACCAAGCCCAGGGGCGCACGGCCATCGGCCGCTTCATTGACCGCGGCTACTTGGACGCCATTGGATGGCAGGGCATTCGTTTGCGCAAAGTGCATCTTGAAAAAAGCCTCAATGCGGCCATTGCGCGCTTGCCACGCGAGCACACCATTCGCATCCTCGACATCGCTGCGGGCCATGGCCGCTATGTGTTGGAAACCATCAAACGCCACCAAGATCGCAGGATTGAAGTGACACTACGTGATCAGGACACGCACAACCTTGCGCGCGCACGTGCCATGGCGCAAGAGCTGGGCTTGTCGGACAAAGTCGTCACGCAATGCCGGGATGCCTTTGACCCACAAAGCTATGCAGAGCCTGCCATGTTTGACATTGTGATTGTGTCGGGTTTGTTTGAGTTGTTTTCGGACAATCAAGCCCTACAAAAATCCCTGCACGGCATTGCCAACCGAATGGCCAACCATGGTTTCTTGATCATCACCGGGCAGCCTTGGCACCCCCAACAAAAGCTGATTGCAAAGACTTTGCGCAACCACCAAGGGCAGCCTTGGCTCATGCGCCTGCGCCCTCAGCGCGAACTCAATGCCCTATTGCACAGCGCAGGTTTTAAAGTGCTGGACCAGCACATCGGTTTGCAAAGCATTTTCAATGTGAGCGTTGCGCAGCATGCAAAGTCGCACCACGCAGTCGATTGAAAATCGTCCAGACCAACAACACATTGGCCCCCAAAAAGATGGCATGCAACCAGCGCTCTAGCATGGGTGGCTGGCACGCCACCAGAATGGCGACAAGGGCCATGACAAAAGCCCTGTCGCTTTTGCCCATAGGCCCCTCGTAACCACGCGGCGCCCCTGCGGCCAAAGCACACAAGCCCGAAAACTCCGCAAGAATCGACAACACCACGGCGCTGCCCCACAACGGCAAATACATGCCATGGAGAAAGGCAAAAGGCAGCATCAGCGCCGTATCCGATACCACGTCGCACATTTCATTGAGCATGGCCCCCAGTGGGCTGGTCTGCTTGGTTTGCACTGCCAACATGCCATCGAGCGCATTGAGTGCCATGCGCACCAACAAAAGCAATGGAAACAGCATCCACAGCACCGGCTCTGCGGGCATCCAACACAGCAGCGCTGCGTAAGCAAGCATCAGCCCCATGGTTCCAAGCGTTAATTGATTGGGGCTCACACGGCAAGCCACCAGCCACGCGATGACGGGCTGCAGCAATCTTTGGAACCGGGATTTGAGTTGGTAAATTGAAAACATCACGACCTTAAACTTTGGGGAACTTTTCACACGCACCAGCAGCCTTTTTTGCAGCCTCTTAGACAGCCTCGTCTGTGGGTTTTTCTGCCTGCCCATTGGCATATTCTTGCCACCACAGGGCCACTTGCGCACTGCGGTCCAAACCCATAGCGCAGTGAATGTACAGGACAAACCCCTGCTGAAGATTTTGTGCCATATAGGCTAACAGCGCCTGCCTCAAGCCATTGGGGGCAGGCGTCAAATCCAACCACGGGAAATGGCGGTAGCGTTCAGACAGCAGGGCTTCAGACAACTCGTTGGACAGATCAACCACGCTCAAGCGAGGCACGTCCAACCGCTGCCGTTCAAACCACCCCAAGCGCCGCCCAACCCACACCTGGGGTGCGATTTGACGCACAGGCGACTGCGCACGCCCATTGAAAACCACCGCCAACCAAGCCAGCTTGTACCCCAGCAAATAAGGCCCAAAAACAAACCACTGCCACCCGCGAAACTGGCCTTGCACTTTGTGCAGCACCGCATGCTGATTCGCGGTATACATCCAGCACACAGCCAAGCAAGACATGGCCGGGTAAATAACCCAGCCCAAACCCTGAAAACTCCTGCCCATGCTAATGAGCCACATGGCCAGCAAGGCATACACCAAGGCCACGCGCACACCCGCCGAAGGTCTGCCGCGCCACGCCAAACAAGCCATACCCAGCACCAAACCACCCAGCACATCGGGGGCATGGTGTTGGTGGGTCCACACTGTGGACGCCATCACCAACACCACAAACCAACACAGCGCCCAGCGCAGCATGCGGTGTGCCACCCCTTGCCACACGTGCACCCCCCAGACCAGGGCATAAGACACATGCAACGATGGAAACTGGTTAAAGGGCTGATCCCAGTACCGCAACGCGGTCAACAGGGTTGCGCAAACACCTTCCTGCACAGCGGGTGGCGCAAACAAATTGCGTACCGGCCAAAACGCAAACACCAAACCCGCCCACGCCGTGCACAGCAAAAGACGCACGCCATAGGCATTCAACTCGGCGCGGTTTCCCCTTAAAAAACCCCACACCAGCAAGGGCGTCAGCGCCATATACGGCCACACCATGCAGGCCTCTAATGCAGGCCAGCGAAAAACCCAAGCCCAAGGCCAAAAAAACCAATCTCCCGCAGCATTTGCCGCAGCATTTGCAGCCTGGTTGGTGATCGGGTAAGTCAAACCAAAATGCAGCGCAAACACAGCGATCCAAGCACCGCGATACAAAGGCGCTACGCTATTTTTCTGTGCTATGTTTGTCATTCAGGTTTGTCATTAAGGTTTGCGCTATGCGAGTCCACGAAAAATACCGTTGTTGCATGGTCATGGCTGGGGGTGGTAGCCGATGGGGCATGTACCTCGGCATGCACCAGGCCCTGGTTGCGCACGGCATTGTCCCCGATGTTGTACTGGGCTCCTGCGGCGGCGCCATCGCGGCAACCCTCTTGCACTTGCTTGCAGACCCCAAAGACCAACTGGAGTGGCTTTCTTCGCCTGCCGTTTACCACTATTGGCAAGGCTTTACCACGGGCCCGCACGCCAGCGTCTACCAAGCCACACGGGGTGCCATCGCCCGGTACTTCAATGCCCCAACGCCAAGCGACGCATACACTTTGTCGCAAGAATACCTCTTCGAAATACCAGCCCAAACGCTACCTTGGCCCGACTCCAAAAATGCGCAGGCTCCCGACATTGTCACCATGGGCGCACGCTATCTGCCTACGCAAAATGCCCCACCCCAGCCAACCCTGCCAACCCTGCCAACCCAGCCACCTGCGCCACAGTGGCAAGAAACTGCGTTCTGCCATGCCCCCAAGGCCCTTCAGTTACTGAACAATGCCCCAGCGGCCATGGTGGGGGACCGCTATCCGGCGAGCCGAATCCAGCCCACCATCGCAGCACGCGACGATGCGCCT
>JBIPME010000218.1:0-4283 GCA_044369275.1 Rhodoferax sp. | reverse complement strand
GGTCACGGCTTCTTTGATGTCTTGCGCATCTTGCCCGACCATGTTTTGGATCAGCTGCGAGCCGATGTTGCTGGTCATGACGATGACCGTGTTTTTGAAGTCCACCGTGCGCCCTTGCCCATCGGTTAAGCGGCCATCGTCGAGCACTTGCAGCAGCACATTGAACACGTCGGGATGGGCTTTCTCCACCTCGTCGAGCAGCAGCAGGCTGTAGGGCTTGCGCCGCACCGCCTCGGTTAAATAGCCACCCTCTTCGTAGCCCACATAGCCTGGGGGTGCGCCAATCAGGCGGGCCACCGCGTGCTTTTCCATGAATTCGCTCATGTCCAAACGAATCAGGTGGTCTTCTGCGTCAAACAAAAAGCCTGCCAACACTTTGCACAACTCGGTTTTACCCACACCGGTGGGCCCTAAAAACAAGAATGAACCCGTGGGGCGCTGGGGGTCGGAGAGGCCTGCACGCGAGCGGCGAATCGCATTGGAGACCGCGGTAATGGCCTCGTCTTGCCCCACCACGCGGGCATGGAGTTTTTGCTCCATTTGCAGCAATTTATCGCGCTCGCCTTGGAGCATTTTGGAAATCGGGATGCCGGTTGCCCGGCTCACAACCTCGGCAATTTCTTCCACCCCCACCATGGTGCGCAGCAGTTGCGCGTGGCCCCCGTCTTCGGCGTTTTTGGCTTTGCCGGCCTCTTGGGCTTGGGCGTCTTTGAGCTGTTTTTCCAGCGCGGGCAAGGTGCCGTAGCGCAGTTCACCGGCTTTGTTGAAGTTGCCTTTGCGGGTTAAATCTTCAATCTGGAAACGTGTTTTCTCGACCTCTTCCATCAAGACTTTAGAGCCCTGGGCTTGGGCTTTTTCAGACTTCCAAATTTCATCCAAATCTGCAATTTCTTTTTGCAGGCTTTCGATTTCTTCGTTGATCAGCTCTAGGCGCTTTTGCGAGGCTTCGTCTTTCTCCCGCTTGACCGCTTCACGCTCAATTTGCAGTTGGATCAGGCGGCGGTCTTTTTTGTCCATGATCTCGGGCTTGGAGTCGAGTTCAATTTTGACTTTGGAGGCAGCCTCGTCGATCAGGTCAATGGCTTTGTCGGGCAAGAACCGGTCGGTGATGTAGCGGTGGCTCAGCTCGGCGGCGGCCACAATGGCGGGGTCGGTAATTTGGACCCCATGGTGGGTTTCGTAGCGGGCCTGCAAGCCGCGCAATATCGCAATCGTGGCCTCCACCGTGGGCTCGCCGACCAAGATTTTTTGAAAGCGGCGCTCCAAGGCGGCATCTTTTTCAATGTATTTTCGGTATTCGTCCAAGGTGGTCGCGCCCACGCAATGCAACTCACCACGGGCCAAGGCGGGCTTGAGCATATTGCCCGCGTCCATGGCCCCTTCGCCCTTGCCTGCGCCGACCATGGTGTGCAGTTCGTCGATAAAAACAATGGTCTGGCCTTGGTCTTTTGCCAAGTCTTTGAGCACGTTTTTCAAACGCTCCTCAAAGTCACCGCGAAATTTTGCACCCGCCAACAAAGCCGCCATGTCCAAGGACAACACGCGCTTGCCTTTGAGCGAGTCTGGCACCTCGGAGGCCACAATGCGTTGGGCAAGCCCCTCCACAATCGCTGTTTTGCCCACCCCGGGCTCACCAATGAGGACGGGGTTGTTTTTGGTGCGCCGCTGCAGCACTTGAATCGCACGGCGGATTTCATCGTCACGGCCAATCACCGGGTCGAGCTTGCCCATGCGGGCGCGCTCTGTCAGGTCGATGCAGTATTTTTTAAGCGACTCGCGTTGGTCTTCGGCATCGGCATGGTCTACGTTTTGGCCGCCACGCACGGCCTCAATGGCGGCCTCAAAACTCTTGCGCGTTAGGCCGCAGGAACGCACCAGGTTGCCCACATCGCTTTTGTGGTCGGACAAAGCCAATAAAAACAGCTCACTGGCCACGAATTCGTCGCCGCGTTTGATGGCTTCTTTTTCGGCCGCTTGCAGCAAACTCACCATATCGCGGCCTACGATCACCTGCTCTTGCCCATGCACTTGCGGCAGTTTTTTAACCGCCGCCTCGGCAGCCGCAAGCAGCGTGGCCACATCGACGCCTGCGCGGCGCAGCAGGGCTTTGGGGCCGTCATCGCTTCGGATCATTGCCGCAAGCACGTGCACGGGCTCGATGTAGGCGTTGTCGTGGGTTAAGGCAAGGGTTTGGGCCTCTGTCAAGGCCTCTTGGAACTTGGTGGTGAGTTTGTCAATGCGCATGGCGTACCTTTGGGCGTATGAATATTGTGTTTGCAACTGGGGCCATTAGACTTGAATTTCAAGGGCTCAACACCCTGCAATCGCGCATTGCGCGCCGACCTCAATCCTTAGGCTTTACAAAACCCACCAACTTCCCCAGCAACATCGTAATTCCCATGCGGCCTAGGGCATTGCGGTCAACCCAATGCCAAGGGCGACTCCAGACCAGCAAGGCACCAACGGCCACTGCCGAAGCTACCAACTGCACTGGTTTGCGATTGGCATAGGGCTGCAACAAGGTTTTGAGCAACAAGTGCACGGCACGCCAATGGCCGCTTGCGCCTTGGTCTGCGCTGTCACCGGCATTGGCGCGCGCATGCGCAACACCAGACCGGCCAGAGCGCACGCCTGCGCCGGGGTTGGCGCTTTTATTAGCACCAGTCCACAGCGCCCACGCCTGCCCTAGGGCGCCCATGATGGGATGCTCTGGCGGCGCAGCAGACGCGGCAGGTTGGCTTTGTCGTGAAGCGCTGCGAAGGCGCTCGCGCGAAAGAATGAGCTCTTGAAGTGCTGTCATGAACGTATTGGGGTGTGCAGAGTGTGCAGGGTGTGGAAGGTGCGCAAGACTTCAAAAGACTTAGGGGCTTGGGTGTGGCCAAGCGCGCGGGGGCGGTGCAGGTGGGACAGGTTGCGCAGGCTCTGAAAGATCTTGCAACAAAGCCCAATCGGCCTTGAGCTGCCCCATTAGCACCCCCCAAGCGCTGGCAGTAGCCGCAGGCGCAGGCCACAAACACAGCACAAGCGCCGCCAACCATGGCAGCACCGCAATTCCACCCAGCACAGCCAAAGTGGCCGCTTGCAAAGGCGCAGACACCGTCCACAGCATCAGCGCCATGGCCACACACCACAGGCCCATTAAAAGCAAAACAACCAGCAGCATTTGGCGTACGGCGGCGCGCTTGTTGCGCTGTAGCTCAGCTTTCACCAAGCTCTCTAAGAGTTGCCCATAAAAGCGCGCATGCTGTGCCAATAGCTCAGGCTGGTTCGCCCATAGCGCCCATAAAGAGGAAAATCGCGGTGCTGTCATCGCAACACATTACGAACGGTTTTTGCGGCTCAGCATGCTCAACATGGTCACCAGCAGCGCACCGGCTGCAACGCCAAAAAGCACCGATTTGACGGGCTCTTGGCGCACATAGCCGATGGCCGCTTCGTTGGCATGGCGTGCTTGTTGGCGCAAATTTTCTGTGGATTCGCGCACGCTTTTAATGCCGTTTTGCAAAGCCTCGTCGGCATGTTTAGCGACGTTTTCCATTGCGGGCAAAGCGCCTTGCAACAGACCGCCATTGCTGGTACTAGAAGTGTTTCCATTGGTAGTGTTCGTGCTCATTGTTTTTTCCTTTAAGTTAATGTAGATGTTGCTGATGTTAAAAAATTGCATTGCAAACCGTTGTGCGCTATGGCGCATTGCGGCAAATTTCTGCATGCTTGGGTTTGCTAAGGTTTGCAAGCCCGCATTCCGGTAAACCACGGCATGCCTGCTGCGGTGGGTGCTTATTTTTTCTTCTTCACTTCGTGGCCAATGACGCCGCCCAAAACAGCACCCCCTACGGTGCCTGCCGTGCTGCCACCGCTCAAAATGGAGCCGCCAACAGCCCCCACGCCTGCCCCAATGGCGGTGCCCTTATCTTGTTCGGACATGCCCGCGCAAGCGCACAACGCCAAACTGAGTAAAACGCCCGATGTAACTCGGTACATAGCAAAACGATATTGCATGGTGTGCTCGATTCAAAAAAGAGAGGTTAAAAATAGCCCAATACAGCATCCGTACGCTTGCGTGTTTATTTTTTCCCAAAGTCCATATTGGCTTTGCCAACACAGGTGTCTTTGGCTGCACCGGCCAAGGAGTCGCATTTTTCTTTGGCCAGTTTCAATTGGGCCTCACGCTTGCTTTCATCAGCGGCATGTTTGGCATCGTCAACTTTGACTTTGGCGTCAACGTTGGCATCGGTGGTTTTCATTTTCAACTTGGAGTCCGCAATGGCTTCGGATTGCGTGGT
>JBIPME010000185.1:0-4616 GCA_044369275.1 Rhodoferax sp. | reverse complement strand
GTCTAGGCCTTCGGGCGTGAACAAGGCCAGCACCAGCGCCAATGCCAAATCGGCCTGCGCACACGCCACCCCTTGGGAGCGCAAAAAGCCGGTGATGTAGGCGGTGGAGGGGTAGGGCGTATTGAGCTGTGTCATCGGCGGAATCAGGCTGAGCACAGTAATCGGGCGGGAGCAGGGCATAAGGGGGGCAGTCCATCAACAAAACCAGAGGCTGCGATTATCAAGGCCTTTGCGCTAGTGGCGTCAAAGCGTTGCAGTGGTACTGCGGTTTTGCTGGGATTGCCATGCCCCATGCCCCATGCCCATGCCACACATGCCCCCATGCCTGCGCCTGCCTCGTACCTTCTCCTTGTCTCTACTTCAAGGCAGGCAGGCGAGGCAGGCGGGCGGGTGCCGCTATTCGGTGTCTTGGGGCAAGGGCGTTTTGCTGGTTTCATTGACCCAGTAGCCCGTGCGGTTGTAGTAGCGGTAAAAGTCGACTTCTTGTTCGCGGTTGAGTTTTTCGGTGGTGTCAAAACGCGGGCAGTTTTTCACCGCCAGTTGCTGTAGGTTGACGGTGACAGAGGCGTCCTCCCAGCTCACTTTGGTGATCCATTCGGGCGCAATCAGCACCGGGTGCCCAAGCCACCAATTGCTGGTGTTGACCACCATGTAGCGGATGGCCCAGGTGTCTTCATCGACCAGCAGCCCCTCCACGTGGCCAATGTCGCCATCGCTGGCGTGGATGTGGTAGCCAATGACTTCCTTGGCGCTGCGCAAATGCGGGTTTTCGGTGCTGGTGCCGGTTTTGTGTTCGCGTGCATAGGGGATGTCCGCATCGCTGTAGCCAGTAGAGGCCATGAACGGGTAGTACAAGCCATCGCCCCATAGACCGGTGCCGCCCCAGTAGTAGGGGTAGCCGTAGTAGTCCATGTAGTGCATCTCGTGTTGGCGTGAGACGGGCTTTTCGGTGTCAATGTCGGGGCTGTTTTTAACCTGTTCTTTGCTAATGCCCACGGGCAGGCGCTTGTGCGCCCAATCGGGCTCACCCACTGCAAAGGGAGATATCAGCACTTTGCGACTTAGAAGCCAGGACCCGGTCTCCACCACCAAATACCGCACGACCCAGGCTTGGTCATCGAAAAAAAAGTCTTTGATATGCCCAATCTCGCCATCTGTTGCGCCGATTGTGTAATTCTCAAGTTCATGCATGCTACGCACCATGGTGATCCTCCGTTCTTGCAAAGTTAGGTAATCACCATCATGCGGCACGTTTTAAGGCGCTATCGGTTCGAAGACGCACCCTAGCGCAGGCCTATGGGGGGCTTGTTCTAGGGCGCGGTGCAGCGCTTACTTAGAGCTCCAAATACTGCCGCCATTGCCCGCAGTGAAATACAGGGTGGCCGAGCCCAACAGGGCCCGGAGTTCGCTGCTGGTGCCCGTGGTTTGCGCGGTCCAGGTGGTGCCGTTAGGGCTGGTCAGGGCGGTGCCTGCGGCACCCACGGCCAAGATTTGGTTGGCCGAGGCGTTCAGCGCGTAGAGCGTGTTGCTGCCCACGGTTTGCAGGCTCCAAGTGATGGCGTCGGTGCTGTAGAGCAGGGTGCCTTGCGCGCCTGCGGCCACGTACACGGTGGTGGCGGGGGTGCTGGTGGTCGCGCTCAAGGTCATGCCGGTGACCGCCCGCAGCTCGGTGCTGGTGCCACTGGTCTGCGCGGTCCAGGTTTTGGCGTCGCTGCTGGTCCACAGGCTGCCGTTGGCACCTACGGCTAGCCACAGGTTGTTGCTATAGCTCAGGCCGTAGAGGTGGTTGCTGGTGTTGGGAACGCTGCTGGCAGGCGTCCAGGTGGTGCCGTCGCTGGAGTAGACAATGCTGCCGTTTTCGCCAGCCGCAACCACCAAAGCGCCATTGCTGGCCAAGGCGTGCAGGTTTTGGCTGGTGTTGCTGGTGCCTGCGCTCCACGTGGACAGGTCGCTGCTGCTCCAGATTGCGCCACTCGCGCCTGCGGTGAAAAATTTGCTCAGGGCATAGAGGCTTGCGTTGTGGTTTTGCGTGCTGGGACCCGTCAGCGCGCTCCAAGCCAGTCCATCGGCAGATTGGTAGAGCGCACCGGCTTGGCCTGCGGCCAGGTATTTCAAGCTGGTGTCGCTGGTGGCACCGTAGGCCAAGCCACGCACATCGGCGCTGCCCAGGCCGCTGCCGCTGGTCCAGCTCACACCCGCTGGGCGGGGCACGGCGAGTTGCGAGGGGGCACCCGATCCACCGGGGCCACCGTTTTTGCGGCCATTGACAGTGAAGGCGTAGCTGGTGCCGTTGACCAGCCCGGTGACGGTGTGGGGTGGGCTGACGTTGGTGGCCCAAACGTGCTGGGCGGGAATACTGTCGGTGCTGATGCCCGTGGTGCTGGTGCTGTAGAGCACCCAGTAGGTGACATCCGGGTCTGCATTCCAATTCAGGGTGACCTGGTTGTTGCCAGCCACGGCCGTGAAGTTGCTAGGCGCTGGGGCGGAACTGCCGCTGCCCCCGCAGGCGGCAATCAGCAAGCTGCTGGTAAGGGCCAAGAACAGGGTCCAAAGTCGGGTGCGTAGAGGGGTAAATAACATATGCAGGCGGTGGTAGGGCAAATAGGGGCCGAATGACGGGAGGATGAATGTAGGGGTGTGTTCGTAGTTGGTGCTGGGCGCAAGGGCGTGGGGGTTAACGTACCGCAGCGCACAGACGCTTTGCATCTGGCAGTTTAGCAAACTCAAACTAGAAAACAGTTCAATCCATCTTTATTGAGCTGCTTGTTTGAACTGCTTGTTTGAGCGGCTTGTAATGGGCGCTATGCCCGTTCCTTGGAAAAGCTAAGGCGCGCAGTACGCATGCAATATGCCGCACTACCAGCGCAGCACACGTGGCCCCAATAGGGCGCCTAGCAGGGTTGAGATGGCCATCCCTAAGACATACCAGATACCCACAAAAGGTATGGCAAATTCAGGGCAATGGAGCGCGTAAACCATGCTCCCCACTGCCCCTGCGACCAAACCTGCACTCGCGCCCGCCAGTCTCAGCTGGGTTGGGGCAAGCTGCTTCATAGCCCAGAACATGGTGATGAGCAATGGCAGCGAAATCAAGGCGATGTTAAATGGGCAACTTTTCCAAGTGCTCCCCCAAATGAGGTCGCCGCGTTGTACCGTATCCGCCATGCCCAGCGTGACGGCACTGGCGATCCACACCGCGAGTACGGGCGCAATCAGTGCTATCCAAATCCGATTCAAACGTGCCCCGGGTCGCCCCAGTCGGTTGCTTGCAAACCCACCGGCCAATGCAAGGCAACCCGCAAATACCAGTTTGAACCAGAATAACCATGCATGCATGGCTTGTAGCAAATCATGGCGAATGCCAAACAGTAGCGCCATTACCAAAAAAGCGCCCACTACACCCCCAACCAAAGCCAAGACGAAATGGCGTCTGACGGTGGGGGTTGGTACGGTCGTGGCACCCGTGGCCAGAAACGAAATGAGGTCATCTGTTTTCATGCAATGCTCTTATTTTGTTGGCCAGTGCCTTGAGTCCCCTGTGGATTCCAACCTTGATGGCGGATTCAGACATGCCAGTGAGTTGAGCGGTTTCGACGACGGAAAGGCCTTCGAGTTTGACGTGCACAATGGGTAAGCGTTGGCGCTCAGGCAGGCTTTCAAGCAGCTTGTGAAGGTCATTTTTTGCCTCGTTCGCCTCGGTCTCCGAAGCAGCAACGAGTTCGAACGCATCGTCCAGCGGGTCATTCAACGCCTCACGCGAAGCGCGGGCACGTAGCAAATCAAGCCACTTGTAACGTGCAATCCCATGCGCCCAAGCCGTCAAGGGCTGCTCGGTGCGGTAGGTGTGGCGCTGGTTGTGTATGGCGAGCAATGTTTCTTGCACAAGATCCTCGATTTCGTCAGGCCGTTGAAAAAGCCGCTTCCTGAAATATGCACGCAAATGCGCGCTAAGTATTTTCAAAAAACGGTGGTATGCAGCCCCATCTCCTGACAAGCCCTGCACCATGAGCGCGTGCAATTGGCTTTCGCTGGCAGCCAAGCGCATCGCTCTTTCTTCTATTCGTTCCATAAGCGGTTTGGGTTGCAATGCGGCATCAATAAATATTTCTTGAGGTTTTCACTGAACTGTAAGCGCAGTCCAAGTTTTACCGAATTACATACCAACCTTGAACATCAACTCGAACATGTTTTGCCACAAATACCTACCCCGGCGGTTATTGGCAAGACCAGGGGTACCACTGGTTCGGAGGCAGCTGAGCACGACCGCTCAGACGCGCTGAAAAACGGCATCTCGCCAACGCAACATCACCTTAATGGAGTTCACTATGAAAACAATCGCTTCCACTTTTCTGTCCATCGCATTGGCACTTGCTGCCACTACCGCATTGGCACAAGACAATATGAAAAAGGACGACATGGCCAAAGACGGCATGAAAAAAGAGGCCATGGACAAGGATGGCATGAAGAAAGACGGCATGAAAAAGCACGGTATGAAGAAAGACGCCATGGGAAAGGATGAAATGAAAAAATAAGCGGTTGCTGCATTCAACCTAGAAACGGCAGTTACCCAGTGGCCTTGAGTGCCTGAGGCCTGAGGCAGTGCCGATAGCACCGAT
>JBIPME010000184.1:0-4620 GCA_044369275.1 Rhodoferax sp. | reverse complement strand
TGTCCTTGCAAGTGCAGGCGGGTGAGTTTGTGGCCATCATGGGGGCCTCTGGCTCGGGCAAATCGACCTTGATGCATATTTTGGGCTGTTTGGACCAGCCTACCGAGGGCCGCTACGCTTTGGCGGGTGACGCGGTAGAGGGGCTGAGTGCGGATGCCTTGGCCTTGGTGCGCAACCGCCGCATCGGCTTTGTCTTTCAACAGTTCAACCTATTGCCGCGTACCAGCGCACTGGAAAACGTGGAGCTGCCCATGGTGTACGCGGGCCTGCCCCGTGGCCAGCGGCGCACCAAGGCGCAGGCTGCGCTAGAGC
This sequence comes from Rhodoferax sp., assembly GCA_044369275.1. Classification (GTDB taxonomy): domain Bacteria; phylum Pseudomonadota; class Gammaproteobacteria; order Burkholderiales; family Burkholderiaceae_C; genus Allorhodoferax. The sequence continues at coordinate 4,308 of JBIPME010000184.1, read as the reverse complement.
GCGTGGGTTTGGCGCAGCGAAGCGCGCATGTGCCCAGCGCGCTCTCGGGCGGGCAGCAGCAGCGGGTGGCCATTGCGCGGGCCATTGTCAACAGCCCTGCGCTGATTCTGGCCGACGAGCCTACGGGGGCCTTGGATTCGCAAACCAGCGAGGAAATCATGCATTTGCTCACCGAACTCAATGCCCAAGGCATGACCGTGGTGATGGTGACGCACGAGGCCGATATTGCCGCTTGGGCGCGCCGCAAGCTGTTGTTTCGCGACGGCCTCATCGTTGAAGACAGCCAGCAGACCCCGGTCGCGGCCCGCCCAGCCTTGCTGCCATGAACTTTGCCGTCGCACTGCGCAGCGGGCTCAAAGCCTTGGCCACCAACGCCTTGCGTTCTATTTTGACCATGCTGGGCGTCATCATTGGCGTGGCTGCGGTGATCACCATGGTCGCCGTTGGCAACGGTGCAACCCTCAGGGTCCAGGCGCAGATGAAGGGCTTGGGCGCCAACATCATGATGGTGGTGCCCGCGGGCGTTTCACAAGCCGGTGTGCGCTTGTCCGAGCAAACGCGCCAGCGACTCACCGAGGAAGACGCCCAAGCCATCGCGCAAGAGGTGGCCGAAGTGCAGGTGGCCGCGCCCAGCTCCCGAACCAGCGGGCAGGTGGTTTTTGCCAACACCAACTGGGGCACCAGCATCTTCGGCATTACCAATGACTACCTGGATGCGCGTGAATGGTCGGTCACGGCGGGGCGCGCATTCGATGCGGGTGAACTCGCAGGCTCTGCCAAAGTGGTGTTGTTGGGGGCCACCGTGGTGCAGGAGTTGTTTGGCGAGCAAGACCCCATTGACCAGATGGTGCGGGTGCGCGGCATTCCGATGACCGTGATCGGCGTCTTGCAAACCCGGGGGCAAAACGCAACCGGACAAGACCAGGACGACGCCATCATGGTGCCCCTGTCCACCCTGCGCAATCGGATTTGGGGCGGGGACACCGGCAGCCGCCTCAAGCGGGTGGGCTCCATCTTGGTCAAAGTGCGCGACGGCCAAGACATGGGTCTGGTGCAGGAACGCATTACCGCCTTGCTGCTACAGCGCTTTAGAGTTGCCGACGGGGTGCAAGCGCCTTTTACAGTGAAAAACCTCACCGAAATACTGCAAGCCCAAGAAGAGTCCAGCCGCGTCATGACCCTGCTTTTGGCCTCCATAGCGGGTATTAGCTTGCTGATTGGCGGCATTGGCATCATGAACATCATGCTGGTCAGCGTTACCGAGCGCACCCGTGAGATCGGTTTGCGCATGGCCTTGGGCGCACGCGCACGCGATATCTTGCTGCAATTTTTAATAGAGGCCATCACCCTAAGCCTCATCGGCGGGGCCTTGGGGGTGCTTTTGGGCGGGCTGGCAACCTGGGGGATTGGGCAGTTCAGCGATTGGCAGGTGCATTTGGGCACCGGCTCGGTGTTCATCGCGGTGGGTTTTTCGGCTGCGGTGGGCATTTTTTTCGGCTACTACCCTGCACGCAAGGCCTCGCGTTTGCTGCCGATTCAAGCCCTGCGCTACGAATAATTTCAAAAAAATGGGGCTACGGACTGCGTTGGGGTGGCTTTAATTCAAGCGATTGGGAGGCAAAAGCATCGCATAAAAAGGCCACAAAAGCGGCCACTTTGCTGCTGACCAATCGGCGCGATGAATGCATGATCCAGATTTCTACCGTCTGATTCGGCACTTCGCCCCAGCACACCAGCCGGCCCGCTTGAATATCTTCTTTCACCAAATTTTCCGCAATGATGGCGGCCCCCGCCCCGCCCAGCGCGGCGTCGCGGATGATGCCCGGGGTGGGCAAATACAGCACCGCATGCCGGGCAAAAGTGTGCGTTTGCGTTTGCGTGTGCGTTTGCGCGTCTTGGCGCACGGTCCAGGTGCTGCGCTCGGCGGCACCCACTTTCACAATGGCGGGCACAGATGCCAGCGTGTCCGCATTTTCGGGCAGGGCGGGAAATGGCAGGCCCGGGGCGGCAACGACCAGCAGCCGGTCGCGGTAAAAAGGGCGGCCCACCAGATCGTTGTCGGGCTTAGGGTTGACGCGGATAACGGCGTCGTAACCCCCTTCAATCAAGTCGACCATGTGGTCTTCCACCGTGACTTCCAGCTGCACATCGGGGTACTGGCGGATGAATTGCGCCGCTACGCTGCCTATGGCGGCCTGTCCGAACGTGACGGGTGTGCTGATGCGCAATTTGCCTTGCGGATGGGCGCGCCCCATGGTTAACTCCAGCGCAGACTCGGTAATTTCGTCGAGCAAAGCTGCGGTTCGGCTTTGCAAACTTTTGCCCTCATCGGTGAGGCGAAAAGAACGCCCCACGCGTTCAAGCAAGCGAACGCCGAGATTGTCTTCCAGATCCGTCACATGGCGCGACAGCGAGGCTTTGGGCTTGCCGCTGGCACGGCTGGCTTTGCCAAATCCACCATGGCTGGCAACCAGATTGAAGTCGGCAAGGGCTTGGAAATCTAAGTGTTTCAATTTTGGGTCAGCGTGTCTATTTTTAGGCTCTATATTTTAATTTTGGTACAGCATACCATGCGTGCCTCTGCAGAGCCTGCATAAATTGCATAACCTGCACCCTCTAAATTACCCCCCACCCAAAGGACGCACTGTGTCGAACGAAAAATTACTAAGCCCCTTCAAACATGGACCTTTTGAGTTCAAAAATCGCGTTTTCATGGCCCCCATGACACGTTCGCGTGCCCCAGAGCGCGTGCCCAACGACATGATGGTCCAGTACTACACCCAGCGCGCCTCAGCCGGTTTGATTTTTACCGAGGCCAGCCAGGTCAGCCCGCAAGGCATAGGCTATGTGTTTACACCCGGCATCCACAGCCCAGAGCAGATTCAAGGCTGGAAGAAAATCACCCAAGCGGTGCACCAAGAAGGCGGTTTGATTTTTAACCAACTCTGGCACGTGGGCCGCGTCTCGCACCCAGATTTCCATGGCGGCGATTTGCCTATGGCCCCTTCGGCGGTTGGGTTTACCGGCCAGGTCTACACCGAACAAGGCCCCAAAGACACCGTGGTGCCACGCGCCATGGCACTCGATGACATTGCCCAGACCATTGCGCAATACGCCGACGCTGCGCGCGCGGCCAAAGAAGCCGGTTTTGACGGTGTCGAAATCCATGGTGCTTTCGGCTATTTGCCAGCGCAGTTCTTAGAAGATGGCCCCAACCAACGCACCGACCACTACGGCGGCAGCCTCGAAAACCGTGCCCGTTTCTTGCTGGAAATCACCGACGCCGTGATCGCCGTATGGGGCGCAGACCGGGTTTCAGTGCGCTTATCGCCCCGCATTCCCTACAACGGCATGGGCGACAGCCAGCCCGAGCAGACCTATTTGTACGTCGTCGAGCAACTGCAACAACGTGCCATCGGCATCTTGCACTTCATGGAGCCCGCCCAGCTGCCCGAAGGCGTGGCCCCGCTGGCCCCCCGCGTTCGGCAAATCTTCAAGGGACTCTTGCTCATCAACATCGGCTACGACCAGCCGACGGCACAGGCATTGGTGAACGCTGGCGCGGTCGACGCCGTCTCATTCGGTGCTTTGTTTCTGGCCAACCCCGATTTGCCCGAGCGCTTCAAGCGCGGCGCCGCACTCAACGCCCCCGACCGCGCCACTATGTACGGTGGCCAAGCCAAGGGCTATATCGACTACCCGCAGCTCAGCGAGGGTTGATCGCAGAGATCGTCAATCGCAGCCCCCCTTCCCAGCGCGCCCATGACCAGACAAGGCGCGTCAACAGAGGAGGGCGGGCGCATATGGCCACATAAGGTCGGCACAGCTTGCGTCAAAGCCAGAGGCCAGAAAATAGCTTGCGCCATCAGTGCGCAGGCGTCTTAGCTGCTTGAGCCTGGTCTGGCCTGACCCGCATCCACCGCATCGGCCCAGCAGTGCCAATGGCGTAGCTTTCGCCGAAGACACGTTGTAGGCAGCGCAATGGCCCTACGCGTACCCAGCGCATCTGGCAAATCGCTTTTCACCAGCACCACAAAGGCAATGCCACGCACAGCGCTTTCGCTGGTATGGGCGTCAACGTCAAACTGCACCATGGCGGTTTGCCGAATGCGGCATAAGTAGAGAAAAATTTTGGTAGGCTACGCAGCGGCGCAAAAACAGCACCCAAAGAGCAAAAAACCCATTGAGACAAACCAAACAAAAAAATCAAAGCCATGGCACAAATTCTTCGCATGAACGGCAGCGCCGTACCCAACCACCTCAGCCTCATTGCAGGCAACACCTTGCCCTTCAAAGTCTCCGGCTTTG
>JBIPME010000003.1:0-14318 GCA_044369275.1 Rhodoferax sp. | reverse complement strand
CGTATGGGAGGGCCTAATTCGAGGGCTCTATGCTAGCGTGTATAGCGCCAGCAAACCTAGCGATTTACCCCGAGTGATTCGATTATTAAAACGGGCCATGACTGGACTGCACCCGACCAAGGCAATTCACCAGTGAATAAAAAACTCATAAAAAACCAAGAAAACAATAAAAGAACGAAATTTATAAAAATAAACAACTTACATTATGTAGTAATAATTAACAAAACAATAAACCAAAGCAATACCTAAAAAATAATAATAGCAAGGTCTGCCGTACACACCATTTTCAGGAATGCCTCACATGTTTCATAAAACCAAATTTTCTCGCCTGACTTACGTGCTCTATGCATGCCTAGTAATCGGGTGCGGGGGTGGCGGGGGGGGTGGCGGGGGTGGCGCAGCAGGCAGCTCAGGCGGAGGCAGCTCCAACACAAAACCCGATGTGACGCCCCCCAGCGTTCAGATGAAAAGTACCGGCTGGTTAGGCCCTGTCTCTGAAGCCGCATTGGGCGCGCCCATTCCCTCCATGAATACGGCCATCTACGACAGCAAGGGGGGGTTTAGCACGGACCCCAAAGATGAACGCATGCTCTCTACAGAGGGGGAAGAGGCGATTAAAGCGCATACGATTCCTTATTTACCCCCCGTGCAAGACCAGAAAGCATTGGCATTGGGACCGGCATGGGCCATTAGTGTGCAGCTCAGCACCCTAGAAAACAAAACCGCTGCCAACGCAGACCCCGCATTCAAGGCCGACCCCAATAACATTGCCAGCGCTCGCTCGCTCTATTCCGCCATGTCCAACACAGCGTCGGCCAAAAAAATAGACTGTAGCGGTGCCACGATGGGCCATGTGTATTTGAGTGCCATCGCCAATGCAGGCACCTTGAGCCAAGCAGATTTCCCGAATATGGAAGCCGCCACAGATGCATCCAGCGTCAATTGCGATGTTGCCCAAATCAACCAAGCGGCTGCAAGTGCGGGTGCAGGAGCCGCGCTTGCAAAATTCAAAATCAATGGTTACAGAAGCGTGGCCATGGACATGAACCATATTAAGCAAGAGTTACTCTTTAACAACACGGTTATCTTTGGTGCCAATATCAAAGAAGACTTTTTTGATTACGCGGGTGGGGTCGTTACGAGCAACACCCTGAATGGCTATAAAAGCACATCCAAAAACTATTGGCACGCCATGAACATCGTCGGTTTTGACGATGGGCAACAAGCCTTTAAGGTACAAAACTCTTGGGGTACGCAGTGGGGCGAGCAGGGCTTTGCTTGGATTGCGTATGACCTCATGCTGAACCAAGAAAAATGGATTGCCGCCAATAGCTTGTATGTGGCTTACCGCGACTACTCGACCACCGTGCTAGATAGCTTCAAGGCAGACCTGCAACTGTTAATGCGTGAATTTGAGCTACCCGAAATCTACGTCAACCCTTACAACCCACTAGAAGCCTCTAAAACCGCCCGTGAAGGCTACATCCGCATCAACCTGGTAGCCGATAGTTCGGGCACAGGGCAGCGCATTGAAATCAGTGTCCCCAACACCAACACCAACACCAACACCAACACCAGCTCCAGCCCTAACACCAGCTCCAGCACCCAATACACCCCGCTAGAAACAGTGGCGGCTGCAATTTTTCAAGTCGTTCGAGATATCTGGCTTTAAATCACGCCACAAGCCACCCCAACTGCGCTGGCGTGCGGTTGCGGCGGTGGCGATGCAACAGCTCGGCTGCGTTTAAGTTGAAGCGGCAATATTGCAGTCACGCTGCAACGCCGCAAGCGCGTCTACCAGTTGGTAATCGGCATCGCTTTGCAACACAGGTGCCGCGCTTTGAAAAAAAGCATTCCACAACTCCACATACCCATCGCAATAACTGGCTGGCGCGTTGTTTTGCAAAAAATCACGCGCCAGTTCTGCCTTCAATCCCGACTTGCGAATTTTGCGTACCAAGCTGCGGGCATTGGGCAGCGCTAACAGGGTTTTAGGCGGGCTGCCTGCGGCAATGCACAGCAAGAGGGTCAGTATGGAGCTGTCGTCGGTGTGGCCTTGGGTGGCTTTGCGCCACGCTGGGCTCATTTCTCGCTCGAAATGGTCCACCTCTGACAACAAGTCTTCTTGCCAGTAGTAACGCCCTATGAAAGCCGGGGTTTGGTCAAACAGCTTGCGCGGTGCCACACTGGAATCTAAGATTTTTGGCAAGTCGCTCAGCACGCTGTCCTGTAGGGTTTGCACCAAGCCGCGCAGCTCTGCGGGCAGGTTCTTAGGAATGGCATTGCGCACAGAATCGGCCGCATTGCGGTGTTGGCGCAGGGCCAGCACCATGCTTTGGAAGCCCGGCCAATCTGGAATTTGCCGCAGCCGCATCGCCATGGCCAACAAGCCGGTGCGGATCAGCGCCTCCGCGTCGCAAGAGGCATCTTGCAAACTGTCCGCGTCCAACTCCAAGGCCTGGGCCATCCAAAAAGCGGCTTGCATGCGTTGGGCCACCTCGTTGCGTTGCGACCATTGCGCTTGGTAGTCAGCCAAGCTGCGCAAAGACCACTGCGCCAATTGCACAATGTGCTCCTGCGCAAAGCCACCCGGCGTGTGCATGCCAAAGTGGCTGTTTTGCGGCATGACCAGCATCGCTTTGAGCATGTCAGCGCCAGCCTTAGAGCGCGACAGCAAGGAATGCTCCTGCAGCAGTTGGGCCGCACTGCGCAGGTCACCCGCGCAGTCATGCTCTAGGTGCAAGCTGATGAGGTTGACCATGCGGTCTTTGGCTTTTTCCAGATCGGGGCGCAGGTATTCGGTGCCAAAGTAGCGTGCAATTTGCACCATGCCTTTGGGGGCCTCTGCTTGCATGGCATCGAGCTTGGCCGCGTCCAAAATGCCGTGCGCCATACCAAACAACAACGCTTTTTCAAAAAATGGCCGTTGGTCTAACAAGGCCACCGCATGGGGCGCTTCAACCGCAGCCGCCACTTGCACCGCTTCCACCGCATCGCCAGCTGGGGCCGTTTTTGCCGTTTTTACCGCTGCTTGGGCTGCTTGGGCTGCATTTTCTGTCACTTGGGAACTTGCGTTAGAACGTTTCATAGGCGCTTAAATCGCGGACTCTTCATCGGACTCGAGTGCCGCAGGCGTGGCTTTGCCGCGGTCGGTGTCGCTGGTTTCCACTTTGTGGTCATCCGCTTCCTGCGCCTCTTCGTCCAGGCCCAGGTCGTGGGCACGGGCCTTGGCACGCAGTACCAGCAGGGTTTCGATGAAAAAATCGGGGCATTGGTAGCGCAGCAGCCAAGCCAGCTGCATCCAGTCTTGGTCGGCGATTTCGTCTTCTTCAATGCGGGGCTTGGCGTAGGCATTGGCGTACAGCGCGCTTTCACTGAGCACTTCGCCATCGTCTTCCACCGCATCAAAGTTACCCACCCGTGCGAAGGCCTCGATTCGGCTCCATTTTTCTGCAAAGTAGTCCGCCAAAGCCTCGGCCCCACCCTCGAGTTCGCCCATGGCATTGAGAAACTCCACCGGGTCGGCCCCTTCACGAAACAGCACGGCGTTGACCATGCCACGCAAATGGGTGCGCGAGAGGTCTTTGTACTGCTTCTCCAGCACCACCGCCCGGGCAAACAGCTCGGGCGTGACCAAGAGATTGATCACCGACTCCTTGGAGTTATCGTATTCACGAATCACCGCCAAAATGTCTTTGGGCGGCAATTGCTCCAGCACCACCAGCAAAGCTTGGTCGCCTTCGGCGTCCGCCAGCTCCACCAAAGCCGCCTCGGCCGCCACAATATCGCCACTGGCAATCAGGCTTTGGGTTTTGGCAATCAGGGTTAATGCATTCATTCAGTGTGTCCTTGGGGGTGTCTTTGGGTTAAACAATCAGAGGTAAATAATCCGGCTTAAAAATCAGTCTTTGCGGTCAAAGCCCTGCTCTGCCAGCCAGTCGTTGCCCGCACGCTCGTGCGCCCGGGCTTGGGCCTCTTCGTCGTCGCTGTCTTCGGTGTGGCTGTCATCACTGCGGTCGTCGTGGCCATCGTGCTCCTCACGGTCACCCCGTGCGCGCTCCTCATCGGCTTGGGCGTCTGAGGTGTCGGCTTGCGAACGGTTTGCACCCCCCTGGGGTTGGGCGTACAAATACTCTAGGCCCGCCACAACGGTTAAAAACCAAGGCCCACTGGGCTCTTGCAAAAACTGGGCGACCAAAGGCTGCGCCCAGGGCGCAATTTCAAACGCATCGCACACGGCCTCCCACTGCGGCAACTCGTCGGCGTCTTGCGCAAGCAAGTGCGCCATCACCTTAGGCTGTACAAACCGAAAGCCCTGGTGCAGCACCACGGCCACCATCTCGGGGCTCATTTCCATCATCTGGATTAAAAATGGAATTTCTTTGCGCTTTTCAGCCAAGCGGCGCTTTAAGGCGGGCTTGCCTTCCGAGTCAAACGACAGGTCGTCAATCTCCGCTTCGTAGGCGGAACGCAAGTTTTGGAAAAATGGGGATAGGGTCATAGCGTTAGGTTTGGGGTTGGGGTTGGGGTTGGGATTGTGGTTGTGGTTGTGGTTGTGGTTGTGGTTGTGGTTGTGGTTGTTTCAATTGAGCGGGTGGATAAAGAGAAAAAGGGGCAACCTCAAACACTTTTACGCAAAGCTTCAAAGTAGTTGCCCCATATTTCACGCGCCGTCTCCAAGGGGTTGTCGAGCAAGTTGCGCTTGCGGTTGTCGTCGTAGGCTTGGCGTTTGGCCGCATCTGACAGCACTTCGTAGGCCTGCTGCACCTCCCGAAAGCGCTGCGGCGCATCCGCATCGGTGTTGCGATCGGGGTGGTATTGCGCCGCTTTTTGGCGGAACGCTTTTTTAATGTCGGCCAGCAAAGCATCGCTGGAGAGTCCTAGGGCTGCGTAATAGTCGTTCATCTAGTCGTGCATCCAGTCGTTCATTCGGGGTAGATTGGCATAAGTTAAAGGGCTGGCACAGTGCGGCAAAAGCCATTGCTAAAGCAATGGCTAAAAGTTGCGCAGCGCTTTTCACTAATAATCGCAGCATGAATTTCAATGCTTTTCAACGCAATCCATGGCTGCGCAGGTCTGCCTATGGTGTCGTGGCGCTCTGTCTGCTCAGCGCCCTATTATGGACGCTGGCCGCAGCCTTGCCCCAATGGCTGCAGCAATGGGCGCAAACCCAGGCCAGCCAGGAGCTCGGGCGCAAAGTCACACTGGCATCGCTGGTAATCGACTGGAGAAAAAGCAGCATCACGCTCAACGAACTGCGCGTCGCACACGCCGATGGCACAGGCCAGCAACTCTACGCACAACGCATTGATGCACGCATCCAATGGCAGGCGCTGCTGGACAACGTGGTAGCGCTAGAACACCTCACCATTGAAGCCCCCCAGCTGCAACTCGGCCACACGGGTGCGGGGCACTACAACATTGACGATGTGGTGCAGCGCCTGCTGGCACCGTCACCGCAGCCAAGCCGTTTCGCCTTGCGCTTGCACCAGCTCTCCGTGGCCAACGGCGGCATCGACTTCCATGACCTGCACGCCACGCAAAAGCTAGAACACCGCATCCGCAAACTCCACTTCACGCTACCCTTTTACACCACCGAAACCAGCACAGAAACCAGCGCCCAAGCCCCTTACGTGCAACCCCAGCTGCGTTTTGAACTCAATGGCAGCCGCTTTGACAGCAGTGCGCAAGGCCAAATGTTCTCCATCACGCCGCAAGGCACGGCCAAGCTCACAGTACACCAACTCAAGCTCGCACCCTACCTGCCGTACCTGCCCAGCGGCTTGCCTGTACGGATTCGCGAAGGCCTGGTCGATGCGAAGCTCGAAATGCGCTTTGGCAACCCCAGGCCCACATCGAGCACAACGCCTGCATTGAGGCCTGCATCGCAAGCCACATCGGCATCGACGCCTGCATCCACCGCAACGCCTGCCCGCAGCGCTACAGCCACGCCCCAGCGGCTGCAATGGTCGGTCACCGGCAGCATCAACGCCAGCCGCCTCGTGATCGGCGACGCGCAGGGCCAGGCATTTTTAAAAATCAAAGGTTTGAACACCGTACTGGGCGAATTGCGCCCCTTGGAACAACAGCTCCAGCTCAAAACCTTAGACATCCTAGGTCCCCAACTGGAACTGGAACGCAAGCCCGATGGCACGCTCACCAACACTTGGAGCAGCCCCGCAGCCAGCACCTCCACCAGCACAACCACCAATGCCCCTTGGAAAATAGACATCATGGCCATCAACCTGCGTGAGGGGCACATCAGCTGGAAAGACAGCAGCGTCCAACCCGCCGTTGCGGCCACGCTTGCCCAGCTGCAGCTGCAAACCGGCCCTTGGCATTGGCCCACCCCTGAAAGCCACTCGGCGGCCAAAGTGCCAACACAACCGGCCATGCGCAAACTCCAGTTCAGCGCCGCCATTCAATCCCCAACCGAGCCTGCCGGACAAATCACATTCGATGGCCAAGTCGCCCTGGCAAGCGCCCAAACGCCCCTCAAAATAGAGGGCAACTTCAGCGCACACCACATGGCCACCGCCCCATGGATGCCCTACCTCACGCCCTTGCTCAAAGAGCGCACGCAGCTCCAACTCACGCAGGCAGACCTGCAGGTAGACGGCAAAATCCAATACACCTCCCCCCCCCAAACCCCCAACATCTCCAACACCCCCACGCTGCACCTCAGTGGCAGTGCTGCGGTTGAAAACCTCCGCATCACCAACAAAACCGCCACAGCCGCTACAACTACAGCAAGCAACAACAGCGGCAGTAGCCCCGCCCCCGTACTGCATTGGAAAAGCCTCAGCAGCCCCCAATTCACACTCCAAATCGCCCCCAACAGCCCCAGCCGCCTCCAAATCTCTAGCCTGACCCTGTCCGACTGGTTTGCGCAACTCACTATCAACCCCAAAGGCCATTTGGAACTGCGCGACTGGCTCACGGCCCCAAATAATCCGAACAGTGCGAACAACCCCAACAGCACGGGCTCCACGGACAAGGCAAAAAGCGCGCTATCCGACAGCACCCTGGCAAAAACCGCTGCATCCCTCATTGAAATCGGCCCCATTGCCCTGCGCAACGGACGCATTGCCTTCTCTGACCAGTACATCCAACCCGCCTACAACGCGCAACTCAGCGAACTGCAAGGCAGCATCAGCGCCTACAGCAACCAAGCCAGCCCCGGCAGCGCCGCAGCCATAACCACCATCGCCCTCCATGGCCTGGCCCAAGGCAATGCGGCCCTGGACATCCAAGGCCAAATCAGCCCCCTGCTGCACCCCGACACCTTGGACATTCGCGCCAAGGTAGACAACCTCAACTTAAGCCCTTTAAGCGCCTATGCAGCGAAATACGCCGGCTACGGCATTGAAAATGGCCTGCTCAACGTCGACCTGCACTACACCTTAAAACCCGATGGCACGCTCACTGCCACCAACCAAATTCGCCTCAAACAACTCAGCTTTGGCAACAAAGTAGAAAACCCCATCCACAGCCTACCGGTCAAACTCGCCGTCTTCCTGCTCGCAGACCGCCATGGCATCATCAACCTCAACCTGCCTGTGAACGGCTCTTTAAACGACCCGCAGTTCAGCATCTGGCCCGTGGTATGGCAAGGCCTTGGCAACCTCATCACCAAAGCCATCACCGCCCCCTTTAGCCTGTTCATGAACAGCAGTAGCAGCGAAGAAAACCTCAGCACTATCGGCTTTGAACTCGGCAGCAGCACACTCAGCCCCAGCGCACAGGCCCAGCTCAACACCCTGGGACAGACCCTCGCCACCAAACCCGCCCTCACACTGACCATTACCGCCAACGCCAGCTTAGAGCACGAAAAAAATGCGCTAGCACGCCTGCGCAGCAGCGCCCTACCCGCCGCACAATCAGGCGCACATTCAGCCGCCCAATCAGCCCCAGCCCCTGCCTTAGCCCCCCCTGCCAACCAAACCAATGGCAAGGGCAAAAAGCCCGCCAACGCCCAAGCCGCCCCCGTGCCCGCAGCCCCATTGCCGATTACGTCCGACGACATCACCGCTTTGGCCCAACAACGGGCCAAAGCGGTACGCGACCACCTGGCCAGCAACCCCGACATCGCGCCCGAGCAACTGCGCCTGGGCAGCATCAACACCACGCCAGCCCTGAACAAAACCACGTGGACGCCAACGGTCGAACTCGGCCTAGGCCAACGTTGAACCTAGGCCAGGCAAAAACCAACACGCAACACAGATACGCTAAAAACCCAACACCACCAGGAGCAACTTAATTGGACAACTTACGCATTGACAAATGGCTCTGGGCAGCCCGCTTCTTTAAAACGCGCAGCCTCGCCTGTGATGAGCTCCAGAAAAACCGGGTCCACATCAACGGCAACGCGGCCAAACCCTCGCGGGAAGTCAAAGTGGGCGACACCGTGCAACTGCGCCAAGGCGTGGTCGAACGCACGGTCGTGGTACGCGCCATCAGCGCCCAGCGCGCCAACGCAACCGCGGCGCAAACCTTGTACGAAGAAACCGAGGCCAGCCTGCAAGCGAGAACCCTTGCGGCCGCGCAACGGCGCTTGACCCCAGAGCCCGCCCACAGCATCGAACAAGGCCGCCCCACCAAACGCGACCGCAGGCAGCTAGAACAAGAATGGGACAACCGCTGGAGTGCCAGCATTGACTAAAACCGCTGCACACCCTGTTTGCACCCCGTTTGCGGCCGGTTTGCACCCCATTTGCGCCCCGTTTGAAGAGGCTGTGCCTTAGCCGCCCAAAGCCTTGCTAACACCCACATTCGCCAGCGTATCGGCGCGCTCGTTGCCGGGGTCACCGGCATGGCCTTTCACCCAGCGCCAATCGATCACATGCGTGGACTGCGACACCAAACTGTCAAGCTGCTGCCACAAATCCACATTTTTCACAGGCTGCTTGGCCGCAGTCTTCCAGCCTTTGGCCTTCCAACCGGGCAACCACTCGGTGATGCCCTTCAAGACATACTGGCTGTCGAGATGCAACACAATGTTGCACGGGCGCTTGAGCGCACTCAACGCTTGGATCACCGCCATCATCTCCATGCGGTTATTGGTCGTATTCAACTCGCCGCCGCTGAGCTCTTTTTCGCTTCCGTCTGCCGAGCGCAGCAACACCCCCCAACCACCGGGACCGGGATTGCCTTTGCAGGCACCATCGGTGTAAATCACAACTTGGTTCAAACCATTCACTCCTGTTTTTTAAAATCCATCGTTTGCTGGGCAGCGGGCTGCGTGTTGCCGACCCGCACCAACTTGGCCTTGCGCAAAGGCGGCATGATACGCATGCCACGCACCCGCTTGACCGCCACCACCGAATACGCCGCACCCAGCATGCGCCACCACTTGGGGCCCAGCGTGTCCATCCAAGCCCAGCGCTTTAACCAAGCCTCACGCTCCACCACGGGGCGGTAACAACCAAACTGCACATCCTCGACCTCAAAACTGAGCAAGCGCAACCAATCTCGCAAACGACCGTAGGCAATCCAGTTCGCCGGATCTTCGGGCATGGGCTGGGGCGCACTGCCTTGCCTGCGCGCGCGCCAATGGCGCTGCTGCATGCCCCACAAACTCCAGGGGTTGAATCCGCAAATAATGAGTCTGCCCTCAGGCACCAAAATCCGCTCAACCTCACGCAAACTGGCATGCGGGTCTTGGCTGACCTCCAAAGTATGGGGTAAGACCACCAAATCGATGCTGCTAGAGGCCAAGGGCAAGGCCGTAAAGTCACTCAGGGCAACCAAATTACCAAGCTGCGCATGCAGGCTGGGGCAAAAATGCCGGTCCATCAACCACCGATGCGGCATGCGGTTGGCCGCCAAAGCGTCAAGCTGCGCCAGCCCCAGCTGCAAAGCATGGTAGCCAAAAATATCGCACACAGCATGCCCCAACTGCTGGCGCTCCCAGTCCAGCAGGTAAGCGCCTGGTGTCGTGGCTAAACCTTCATGCAAACCTATAATCGATACACTCATGACCCTAACCCCACTGCCCGCCTTCGACGACAATTACATTTGGATGCTGCACAATGGCCGCGATGCGCTGGTGGTTGACCCCGGCGATGCACAGCCAGTATTGGACGCATTGCAGCGCCACCACCTCACGTTGCGCTCCATTCTAGTCACGCACCACCACGCAGACCACGTAGGCGGCATCCATGTGCTGCGCAACGCCACCCAGGCCAGCGTCTGGGGCCCCGCCAACGAAACCCTACCCGAGCCCTTGCACCGTCTGCATGAGGGCGACACGCCCGACACCGCTGCCACCTTGGGCCTGCCATTTCAGGTGCTCGAAGTACCTGGCCACACTGCGGGCCACATCGCCTTTTATTGCCCCGACCACGACGGCGCACAACCCTTGCTCTTTTGTGGCGATACGCTGTTTAGCGCAGGCTGTGGGCGCTTGTTTGAAGGCAGCCCCGCACAAATGCTGGCCTCTTTGGAACGCTTAGCGCGCCTGCCCGACAACACCTTGGTATGCTGCGCACACGAATACACCCTGTCTAACTTAAAGTTTGCCTTGGCCGTGGACCCCGACAACCCAACACTGATTCAATACGAACAAAAATGCCAAGCCCTGCGCCAACAAGGCTTGCCAACACTGCCCTCCACCATCGCCTGCGAACGCGCCATCAACCCGTTCTTGCGCAGCCACCAGCCCGCACTGCGGGCCGCTGCCATGCAGCACGACGCCGCAGCCACCCAACAATTGGGCACATTTGCCACCTTGCGCCAATGGAAAAACAATTACCGATAAAATTTATTAAAATATAACAAATAAAAAAATACATTAAGTAAAAAAAATACATCATTTAGTTAAATATATTATTTAAATATGCCGCTTATTTAAATTGAAAAACCAATCGAAGCTGAAAAATTGAAAAGAACCAAAATGACAACATTGAAATTGCTATGCATCTGCTTGTCAATCGGGCTTAGTGCATGCGCCAGTTCGGCCAGTAAGCTCAGCGAAGGCACCCCCCAACCGCCCTCGCTGTCCCACAAACTCGACACGCTGTATGGCGTTAAATCTGGCTTGCAACTGGTGGCCAGCAAAGAGCTGAGCAACGTCAAACCGTTGAAAGTCAACATTGCCGCAATCTCCCCGCCCTCCGCCCCTCTTCCTTCTCCTAGCACGGACAGCGGCAACACAAACAACACCAGCAACACAAGCAGTAACAACGGCTCCAACGCCAATGACACCCCTGACGCTGGCAGTTCACGCAACGTAGTGCCGCTGGCCCAGCCTAGCGATTTATGGGACCGCGTTCGGCGTGGCTATGCCATGCCAGATTTGCAAAGCGATTTGGTGCGCGACCGCGAACAGTGGTACACCGCACGACCGGACTATATTTTTCGCATGACCGAACGGTCTAAAAAATACCTGTTCCACATCGTTGAAGAGCTAGAAATGCGCAACATGCCATCTGAACTGGCCTTGCTACCCTTCGTGGAAAGCGCCTTCAACCCCCAAGCCGTCTCCAGCGCCAAAGCCGCAGGCATGTGGCAATTCATGCCCGCCACAGGCAAAACCTTTGAACTCAAGCAAAACGTATTCCGCGACGACCGCCGTGACGTGCTGGCCTCCACGCGTGCGGCCCTGGATTACCTGCAAAAACTCTACCGCATGTTTGGCGACTGGCACCTGGCGCTGGCCGCCTACAACTGGGGCGAAGGCAGCGTGAGCCGCGCCATTGAGAAAAACAAACGCAGCGGCCTGCCCACCGGTTATTTAGACCTGAACATGCCCAATGAAACCCGGTTTTATGTGCCCAAATTACAGGCCATTAAAAACATCGTTGGCAACCCCACCAATTTCAACAGCCAGCTCCCGCTGATTGAAAACCACCCCTACTTCCAAAGCGTCACCATCCGAAGGGACATTGACGTGTCCATGGCCGCCAAACTCGCCGATGTCCCCTTGGCAGACTTTAAAGCGCTCAACCCCTCGATCAACAAGCCCGTCATCATGGCTGCGGGCACACCGCAAATCCTCTTGCCTTGGGACAATGCGGCCATCTTTGAAAGCAATCTGGCGCAATCGCCATCCTCCAAGCTCGCCAGCTGGACCGTCTGGGTGGCCCCCAACACCATGCACCCCAACGATGCGGCGAAAAAAGTAGGCATGTCCGCCGCAGAATTTCGCAGCATCAACAACATCCCAGAGCGCATGCTGATCAAACCCGGATCGGCCTTGTTGGTGCCACGCACAGCGCGCATGGAAAGCGACGTGACCAGCGCGGTAGCCGACAATGGCCAAGTCACACTGGCGCCGGAAATCGTGCTCAAAAAGGTGGTCGTTCGGGCGAGAAAAGGCGACAACGTTGCCTCCATTGCGCACAAATACAAAATCGCAGCCTCGAATGTGGCGCAATGGAACAAAGTCTCCCTCTCGGCAGGCTTTAAGCCCAAACAAGAGGTGGTGCTTTACCTGCCACCCGCACCGAAAAAACCTGCGCGTGCCAGAGGCACCAACCCCAAGACCTAGAAATGACAATGCCCTGTCTTAACAGGGCATTGAACAAGCTACTTAACCGCTGCCCTCTTAGCGAACAAAAAATATCGCAATATTGATAGCAAAAGCCAGCGCCCAAACCACACTGCGCACATTGGCAATGCCCGACACATAGGCCATGATGTACACCAAGCGCAGCACCACAAACAAAAATGCCAAGATATCCAAGCGTGCCTGGTAAGCAGCCGCTTGGTGGGCCACCAACACCGCCGCAATAAAGAAGGGCAAGGCCTCAAAACTATTGGCCTGCGCCGCATTGGCACGCGCACGCCATTCGCTTTGCCGGGCAAACCAGCCACGGGGATTTGCATTGTCATACGGGTCATTCTTTTGGCTCTTGACCGCCTTGGCCACCCCGGCACAGAACAACGGCAGCAAACAGGCCACAAAAACACACCAATGCGCCAAAGTCAACGGAACACTATTCATACCAAAATCCTTTTAATTTAAAAAATACCAAAAAAAAAAATAGGTTTATTTGCGGCCAAAAAAGCCATTTCATACATTTAAACCATTGCACACATTCAAACCGTGTGCTTACACAAAACCTCAGACAAAGCCTTAGCGCCTATCGACCAAAGCATGCGCAATTGTCCCCAAATCCACGTACTCCAACTCACTGCCCACGGGCACACCGCGTGCCAAACGTGTGGGTTTAAGCCCGCGGGCTTTGAGGCCCTCGCTGATAACGTGGGCTGTGGCCTCTCCCTCAGCGGTAAAGTTGGTGGCCAAAATCACCTCTTGCACCACCCCGTCACAAGCCCGATCAAATAGTTTTTTCAGACCCAGGTCATGGGGGCCAATACCATCGAGCGGGCTGAGCTTGCCCATGAGCACAAAATACAGGCCTTTGTACGCACCCGTGCGCTCCAAGGCAGACTGGTCCGCCGGTGTTTCCACCACGCACAACTGAGAGAAATCACGCCGCGCATCTTGGCAAGTGGCGCAAACCGCGGTCTGCGTGAACGTGTGGCAACGCTCGCAGTGCAATACCTGGTCGGACGCCTCTTGCAAAGCCCTGGCCAAATTTTGCGCCCCCGCACGGTCGTGCTGTAGCAAATGGAAGGCCATACGCTGGGCCGACTTCACCCCCACCCCCGGCAAGCGGCGCAAGGCTTGAATCAGCGCCTCTAGCGCATGGGTATCAGCCACAAAGCACGCGGTGCAGTGGCCGCATCACAGGGGTAAGGCGCATAGCGGGGGTAGTGGAAATAGCAGGAATAACGGGCGCAATGGCAGTAACCCGGCTCGGGCAAGCAGGCATGCGCACCTAGAAGGGGAACTTCATGCCACCGGGCAACGACGGCATGCCCGCCGTGATTTTGCCCATTTTCTCTGCCGAAGTAGACTCCACCTTGCGTACCGCTGCATTGAAGGCCGCAGCCACCAAGTCCTCTAGCATCTCTTTGTCATCGGCCAGCAAACTCGGGTCAATCACCACCCGGCGCACATCGTGCTTGCAGGTCATGGTTACCTTCACCAAACCCGCGCCGGACTCACCGGTCACCTCTAAATTGCCCAATTCTTCTTGGGCTTTTTTCATGTTGTCTTGCATCGCTTGCGCTTGCTTCATGAGGCCCGAAAGTTGTCCTTTGTTGAACATCGTAAAAATCCTTGAAATAAATAAAAAATAACCGAAAAAATCACCGCCTCAAGGCAAGCCACACTCGACCGCCTTACAAGATCACCTTGCACAACCCCATTGAAAGGCCTACAACGGCTTGACCGAGCCCGGAACGATTTTCGCTCCAAAATCACGCAACACCGCTTGCACGTAGGGCGAGTCTAGGATAATTTTCTC
>JBIPME010000183.1:0-4628 GCA_044369275.1 Rhodoferax sp. | reverse complement strand
AGGCAGGCCCCTTCACCACCAAGAAAGAAACCGTAGAGGCGGGCCTGCGTTTGTTGGCACGCCAGGTGGCCTACCGAGAAATCCTCAAGTGGCAGGGCAAGCTCCCTTGGGATGGCGATGAGGCCATTGACTGGACGCAGCCAGATCCGCAGGGCACTACTTGGGCCACGCCTGCGCAAGCCCTGCAGGAGCCCCCCGTGGCCTACAACGCCAAGGCTGCGCGCACAGCCTCGCAGGCATCCCCAGCCAAGTCGGCCCCAGCCAAGTCGGCCCCAGCCAAGTCGGCCCCAGCGACGGCGGCCCGTGCGCCCAAGAAAGTGCTGCCCCGTGCTGGTCGTTGACAGCAGCGTCTGGATTGACTTCTTCACCGGCAGGCCCAGCGCCACAGCCCAAGAACTGGCGCGCTTGCTCGACGATGGTCTGATTGGCTTGGTGGTGCCAGACTTGGTGCTCTACGAGGTGCTGCGCGGCTTTCGCCACGAGCGCGCATTGCGCCAAGCCCGCCAGCTGCTGCAAACCCTGCGCATCGAGCCCTGCGCTGGCGAAGCACTGGCCCTCGCCGCCGCAGAGCACTACCGCAGCCTGCGGGCCAAAGGCATCACAGTGCGCAGCGCCATAGACACTTTGATCGCCGCGTTTTGCATAGAAAAAGACTACTTGCTGCTGCACAACGACCGCGACTACCACGCGCTGGCCGCACACCGAGGGCTGCGCGTATGGGTCCATTGAACCCCCATAGCCACCCCGCAGCCGACAGGCCTGCGCCTGCCTGCGCTGCCATTTTTTCGCCACTCCACCAGCGTTGCATGCCCTAACGAAAGACCCCTCTCACTATGCTGAACACCATCCATCTCCAAGGTTTCAAAGGTTTTAAAGACACCCGCATCGGGCCGCTGCGCAAGGTGAATTTGATTGTGGGGGGCCAGAATGTGGGGAAGACTTCGGTGTTGGAGGCGGTGTATGCGGTGACGCAACCTGACGCAGGGGCGCGTTTGGCCAGGGCGTTTCGTTTGGTGCAAGACGGCGACGAGGGGCGGTATCTCGATTCGGTTTTTACAAAGAATTTTCGGAGGCTTTCTGTAACGGACGATGAGATGGAGTACCTCTTATCTATGACGATGCCTGATCGTGATCAAAGGTTTTGTCAAATGGAGGGTATCGGTAAGGCCAAATTTTTCTGGCGCTTCTTGAAAGACCAAAAAGACCACTACAGCGGCATGAACCCGATGGTTTTTTCGGTATACCTGCCCACCCAGGAAGAGCTGGTAAATACGTTGGGCCGCGTGACCCTAGAGCGCAAGAAAAAAGACTTGCTCGCCATCTTGCAGCAGGTTGAGCCCAGGCTTGAAGATTTGAACAATGCATCGCCAGATGGCGAGCATCGCATTTATGTAGATCTGGCGGGCATTGCAAAGGCCTTGCCCTTGCCCCAGTTGGGCCATGGCTTTTCGCGCTTGTTGAGTTTGTTTGCAGAAATGGTCTCCAACGACTCCAAGCTGGCCTTGATCGACGAGGTGGAAAACGGCATTCACTACAGCGCTTTGCCAACCTTGTTCAGCGGTATTAAAGCCATTACCCAAAAGCAAGGTGTTCAATCCATCATCACCACGCACAGTTGGGATTGCTTGCGTGCTGCATGTGAAGTTTTTGCCGATAGCCCAGACCTGTTTCAGGTGATCCGATTAGAGCGCCACGGCGATGACATTCAGGCGGTTTGTATTGATGGTGAGCGCATGCAACGCTTGATGGCTGATGATCGTGAGGTACGTTGAGATGAGCGAAGCTTCGAAAAAAACCTCTGACCGTCCTCTACAGTGCGCACGCGTCATCTTGTGTGAAGGTGCCGATGAGTACGAAATTTTGGTCAAGCTGCGTGAGGAAAAAAAACTGACTGAAGCAGACATTGAAATTCAAAATGCGGGAGGGCGCACTAATCTCGAACAAAAGCTGGACGATTTACGCTACCAAACAGGAGGAGCTGGAGTTCGTTTGGTATGTGTGGTGCTTGATGCAGAAGATCGAAAGCCCAGAGAGGTACGGATAAAAAATGGCTTGATGGATATTGCTGATAAACATGGTTGGAAACTACGACTCTTTGAGTTGCCCAATGACAAGGACGCAGGGGGGCTGGAGACTTTGGTTCGTTTGACCGTAGATGGTTCAACGCAGCAAGCGCAGTGTGCTAACAATTGGGAGCAGTGCTTAGGCGGTGTGCAAACAAACCGAACGCAAGCCAACAAAGACAAAGCGTGGCTCCATGTTTGGTTGGCAGGGTTTGATGCGATTAAGTCAAGGCTGTCCTATGCTTTTCTACAAAACCCAACGATCCGCCAACAGTTGCAGGAGTTTGAAAAAAAGTTTGAAGAAATTTTGACCCAAACCCTTGAGTACCGACTTGAATGAGTAAGGCCGCGCAAGAACTGAAGCTTAGGAAACACCATGTTTAAAAAAATCCTCATCGCCAACCGTGGCGAAATCGCCTGCCGCGTTGCGGCCACTGCCCGGCGCATGGGGCTGCAGACCGTGGCGGTGTATTCCGACGCGGACGCCAGCGCCAAGCACGTGCAGGCTTGCGACGAAGCCGTGTATTTAGGGGGCAGCGCGCCCAAAGACAGCTACCTGTGTTGGGAAAAAATCCTCCATGCCGCCCAGACGACGGGCGCGCAGGCGGTGCATCCTGGCTATGGGTTTTTGAGCGAAAACCAAGACTTTGCCAAGGCCTGTGCGGCGGCGGGGCTGGTGTTTATTGGGCCATCCGCAGCGGCCATTTCGGCCATGGGGTTGAAGGCCGAGTCCAAGCGGCTCATGGCGGCGGCGGGGGTGCCGCTGGTGCCCGGTTACCACGGGGTGGACCAAGACCCGGCGCTGCTGCAACGCGAAGCAGACGCGCTGGGTTACCCCGTCATCATCAAGGCCAGCGCAGGCGGCGGTGGCAAGGGCATGCGGGTGGTGGAGCAGCCGCACGACTTTGCCAGCGCACTGGCCGCGTGCAAGCGCGAGGCCATCAACAGCTTTGGCAGCGATGCGGTGCTGGTTGAGAAATACGTGCAGCGCCCGCGCCATATCGAGATTCAGGTGTTCGGTGACAGCCAAGGCAATTGCGTCTACCTGTTTGAGCGCGACTGCTCGGTGCAGCGCCGCCACCAAAAGGTGCTGGAAGAAGCCCCCGCCCCCGGCATGACCGAGGCGCTGCGTGCGCAAATGGGCGCGGCTGCGGTGGCTGCGGCCAAGGCGGTGAACTATGTGGGTGCGGGCACGGTGGAGTTTATTGTGGAGCAGGTCGGCGGGTATGGGCTCGGTGCAGACGCGGGCACTGGTGGTGATGGTGCGGGCGGGGCTGGTGGGGAGGTTGAGGGTAGGGGCGCCAACGCGCCAGCCCAAGGCGAAGCAGGTTCCGTCTCGCTTGCGGGTAGCGCAGCCACGGGGGCACGCTTCTTTTTCATGGAAATGAACACCCGTTTGCAGGTGGAGCACCCGGTGACGGAGGCCATCACGGGGCTGGACTTGGTGGAGTGGCAGTTGCGCGTGGCCAGTGGCGAGCCTTTGCCGCTGGGCCAAGCGCAGTTGCGCATACAGGGCCACGCCATAGAGGCCCGCATTTGCGCCGAAAACCCGGACAACCAATTTTTGCCCGCCACGGGTACGTTGCAGGTGTACCGCAAGCCGCAGGCGACCAGTTTTGTGCGTGCCAATGGTGCCAATGGTGCCCATGCTGGAGGCAATGCGGGTGGCAGTAATTCGGGTGGTGAGGCAGGCGGCGCAACCGGTGTCGCTGTGCGGGTGGACGACGGCGTGCGCGAGGGCGACAGCATCAGCCCGTACTACGACTCCATGGTGGCCAAGCTGATTGTGCACGGCGACACGCGCGCCCAGGCTTTGGCGCGGCTAGACACGGCGCTGGCGCAGACCCACATCGTGGGCCTGCACACCAATGTGCAGTTTTTGCGCCATGTGCTGCGTTCGCCGTCTTTCGTGCAAGCCCGGCTGGACACTGCCTTGATTGCGCGTGAGGCGGCGGTGCTGTTCCAGCAAGAGACGGTGGGCCTGTGCGCTGCGGTGGCTGCCGTGGTGGCCCACACTTTGCAGGCGGAGCGGGCTTTGCAGGGCGCAGACCCGTTCAGCCAGCGCGACGGTTGGCAGTCGCATGGCGTGGCGCAGCGCTGCTTTGCGTTCGTCTGGCAAGACCAGCCGCAGTCGGCGCAGTTGTGGTATTTGCACGATGGCGGGCTGCATTTGTCCTTGGCGCACGCTGGCGGCACAGGGGATAGCTTGGGCGCGGGCATCAACCATGGCACAAGCACAAGAACAGGCACAGGCACAGGCACAAACGATGGCGATGGCGATGGCGATGGCGATGGCCCCATTTCGGGTTCCTTGCGCTGGGGGGTGCAGGGTGCGGGCTTGTGGGTGCAGTGGGGCGAGGCGGCGCGCCAGTGCAGCCAGCTCGATTGGCAAGGCGAGGTGGCGCATATTTTCACGCCACAAGGGGCTACGCGCATCACCGTGCGCGACCCTTTGGCGCACGCGGTGCCAGAGGCGCAAGCCGGTGGTGGGCTGACGGCGCCCATGCCGGGCAAGGTGCTGTCGTTTGCGGTGAAGCCGGGCGACTGGGTGTTGGCGGGGCAGCC
>JBIPME010000181.1:0-4659 GCA_044369275.1 Rhodoferax sp. | reverse complement strand
GGTGGAGAAGTGTCGAACTCGGGTGCGCCAGCGCGTGCCTTTTATGCCAGAAGACCGCTACATGGCCCCCGACATTGAGAGCGCTGTTGCGTTGTTGCGCAGTGGGGTGTTGACGGCTTTGTTGCGGGACATGCAGGGCTTGCCCGATTTGTGGTGCTGTGAATAGTGCGTGTACTGCGCTTGTACTGCGAAACGGATTAAAACTGGTATGCAACCTGTGCGCCTAGTGCATTGCCAACGGCGCTAACCGGGGGTACAGAGTCGATAGAGATGTCCAAGACGGTATGCAGCCATTGAAAGGTGGTGCTGATGCGGCTGGACCAATTGTGTCTCCAAGCCAAGGCCAGTGCATGCCTGCGAAAGCTCGATACCTCTCGCTCTGCGTAGTAGACGGGTTTGTCTGCGATGGATAAATCGGTGCTGCTGTATTTGCGCAGGCGAAGGCTTTGGGTGTAGCCCGCAGTAAAAACATCAGGGCTGGCGGGTGAGTAGACAACTTGCAAATCAATATTTGTCATATTAAATACGATTTGATTGTCATAATAATAAGTCGGCTTGAAAGTGGTGTAGGCAATGTCTGTAATATGGTTTGTAAAATACGAGGCTGAGATATTCAAGCTAACATTTTTATGCACGTTGCGTTTGGCTGCAATGTAGAAGTTGTTGTTGTATTGCGCAATAGAGCCTAATTCATAATCAAAGGTGCGTGGTTCTTTGATGTCGCTGTGCAGCCAGCTAAAGTTGTATTCGTTGCCGTTGCGCATGTTTAAGAAATTAAAACTTAAGCCGTATTTGTAGTTGCTCTCCGTTTTGTGGGGGGCGTTAATGCTTCTTCTGCCATTTTCCCAGTCAGAATAACCGCCGAGTTTGGCGTCGTAAATACCAGCAACAGCCTGAAAGCGGTAGAGTTTTAAAAGCCTATTGGTATAAATTTGAATGCCTGGTGCAGAAGAAACCATTTTTTTATTCACGGAATCGGTGCAGTATTCATTGGGGTCATAAATCCAATTTTTATCGTTTTCGTAGTCTTTGCACCAGTTGTTTTTAAGGTCCAGCAGGCCCGCACGAAAGCCAATTTCTGGCGACATAATGTAGTCGGTACTTAATTCATCAATGCGCCCACCAAAAGACTGGTTTGCCATTGCTTTGAGGATAAATTTAAGGTCGCGCACCAAGTCGCTTTCTATGTGCACGGTGGCCCAAGGCGATGCCTCACGGTAGGGCCAGCTGGTGTTGCTAGAGGGCAAGCGGCTTTCATTTTCCAGTAATTTGGAGGTGATTACGGGGTGCACGTGTTCCGGCTTTTCAGGCAGAGAGGTGTCAATCGCCCAGTTGTCTAAGCCGATGTGAATATCTACATAATGCGGATCGTCGCTTTGCGTGGCTTGCTCTTGCGCGAAAATAGTATGTGCCGTGCTTTCAAAAAAAAACCAAGAAAATAGCAAGATTATTTTGTATTTTTTATGCATTAAAAAAATTCCCTTTGATATTTTAAAAATGGTAGGAAATTTGCGTTCCTATGGCACTGCCGGTGGTGCTCACACCCGCACTTTGGTCGGTGCCTGCATAGGCCGATGCATCTAATACCGTGCGTATCCACTGAACGGTAAAGCTGACATGGTTGCTCCAGTTTCTTTTCCAAGAAAAAGCCAGAGCCCTGCGTTTGAAGCTAGAGCGCTCTGTTTCGGGGTATTCAATAAAGGTATTGGATTCAAAGTCCAGTACATTGGATGAAAATTTTTTGACACGATTGCTCACGGTGTACCCTGCTGAATATATATTGTTATCTTGGGCAGTGTAGGTGAGGTTGAGGCTCATATTGTCAATTTTTAATTTGTTATTGTTGTCGTAGTAGTACGGCTCGGCGGCATAGGAGTAGGCTATGTCATCTATATTGCTTTGAAAAGTAGACGCGCTGATTTCAAAACTGATTTTTTTGGTTAAATTGGTTTTGCTTGCGACATAAATGGTATCGTTTTTTTGTACGTTGCCACCCAACTCCAAAAACACTGAGGGAGATTCTTTGATTTCACTGTGCAGCCAACTAAAACGGTATTCGGTGGCTGTCTGCAGGTTGAGGGCATTGATGGAAAACCCATATTTGTAATTGGAGTCGGTTGGTTTTTCGGGTGTTAGAACGCGCTTGCCGTTTTCCCAGTCTGCATAGCCTGCGAATTTTGCGTTGTAAATACCTGCAATGGCTTGCATTCGGTAGTTGCCCAGGAGTTGGTTGGTATAGGTTTGTATGCCGGGTGCCGAGGCCGTCATTTGTTTGTTAACGGTGTCGGAGCAAAATTCATTCGGATCGTAAATCCATGTTTGCTCGGGGTCGTAGTCTTTGCACCAGCTTAATTTCAAATCGACCACGCCAGCACGAAACCCCAGCACCGGTGAGCGCGCATAGTTGGCGCTGAAGCTTTCAATGCGGCCCCCAAAATATTGGTTGGCGAGGGCTTTAAAGTCGATACTCAAGTGTTTGCTGGCAGTGTGTTCTACGGTCACGGTAGCCCAAGGCGAATTATTGCGGTACGGCCAGATGGTGGAGCCGTCGGGCAAATGCAATTCCCGGTAGGTTACATCGTCGCCAATGCCTCTGAGCCTGGCTTGGGCGTTATTTTCGGGTGCGCTCTGGATGTTCCAGTGGTCAATGCCTATTTGGTAATTAACCGTGGTTTGTTTGTCAAAAGGAGTGGGCGCATGAGCGGGGGTGTTAATGGGGAGGTTAATGGACGCATTAACGGGGAGGTTAATGGACGCATTAACGGGCACATTAACGGGCGCATCGCTGGTTTGCGCATAGGCGTTGGCAAATATAAATGGAACCAAGAGTGTTGCAAAAATTATATTTCCGGCATTTTTTTTGTGGAAGTTAGCCATGTTTTTGGTGCATTGATTGATTTAAATCTGGCTAGAAGCAGGGCGCGATGGTGTCGGTTTCAGCCACCTCGCTGAGGAACCCAACCGCGGGGTGGTTTTTTTCAATGCACAGTTGCATTTCTTGTTCGTTGTTGACGCTGCGCAAGTGGCTGTCCACGATGGAAGATTTGCGGGCCAAGGCCACCAAGGTGGCAAGGTTGAGGCCCAGCATGTCCATGGCCTCGTCGCTCAAGGGGTTGGATTTGTTGACAAAACAACCTTTGAGCACGGTGCCGCCGCTCATGCTGACCTCTTCACCGGCATACAGGTTGTAGAGGTTGGAGAGTTCAATGCCAATGATGTTGGCGTTGCCTAGGTTGAAGTTGCGTTGTTTGGATTTGTCTTTTTTCTGCTTGTGGTCCACCGAGCGCGAGCAATGCCAAATCGCCTCTGCTTGCGCTGAGATCGGCGCGCTGGCCCACAAGCCACACACCAGCAACTGTGCGCAGATGACGGAGCTAGTGCAAATTTTTTTGAGGTTGGTGAGCTGTGTCATTGTGGTTATCGCTTTAATTTGGCGTTGGCGACAAGTCCTTCAGGAACACAGTTTTGGCATTTTTCTAAAGGGGCGACTTTTCGAACGAATTGTGATTTTTCTGCGAGCCAGTCGGCTGGGGTTTTGTTGGGGTTGAGTGAAAGCCAAAGCGCCACAAAGCCGGCCACGATGGGGGCGGCAAAGCTGGTGCCAACGCCTTTGTCTTGGACGCTGGCTTTTTCGTTGCCAGAGGAGTCAACGGCCAAGGTGCCTACACGGATTTTGTTGATGGCCCAAAAGGAGTCTGAGGCAATGCGCTGGCCGCCACCGGGGGAGTAAATGGTGGTGCGTGGGTCCAGGGCGGAGTATTTTTCGATTTGGTTTTCTGCATTGACGGCACCCACGGAGATCACGCCCTTGCAGTTGGCAGGCTCAGCCAGTGGTTTTTGGAAGTTGTTGCCCGCTGCGGCCACGATAAATATGTTTTTGGCCAAAATTTTATCGACGGCCTGTTGCAAAGGTGGCGAGCAAACGGGGCCACCGCCGCTGATGCTGACGTTAATCACCCGTGCCGGATTGGCGTTGTCAGGAACCCCCGCAACGCTCAGGCCCGCGGCCCAGCTGAGTGCGTCAATCATGTCCGGTATGGACATGCCGCAGGAGCCAAACACCCGAACGGGGACAATTTTCGCTTTGGGGTTGATGCCTAGCATGCCGTCTACGCCATTGCCCGCAATGACGCTGCTGACCTCGGTGCCATGGGTGCGGTAGGTGCCCGAGACGAGTTTGCCGTTGCATACAGCATCGCGCTCATCGGGGGCATAGTTGTTGGAGCGCCCCCCACGCAGGTTCATCGCGGCAGAAATCATGTCGTACCCGGGCAGGAGTACACCGCTGAGCGTGGGGTGGCTGGCGACGACGCCACTGTCTACCACCGCGACCACGATGTTGGCGTTGCCTGGTGCGATGCCTATGGTGTCTATGGCTGAGGGGGCGTTTTGCGCAGGCTCAGACGAGCCCATGTACCAAGGCACTTGTGCTTGGGCTTGGGCCTGCTGCCATGGGGCCCCGAGCAGTAGCAGCGACAAAGTCAGCAGCCACGGCTTGCGACGGTGGGAGTTCTTGCGAACGGTATTCATTGGGGACTCCCTGCTATTGCAACGGTTTAAACCATTTGTCGAGTGAAGACTGGATTTTTTCTCCCGCCTTATTGGGTTTGAGCATGCCGTTCATGACCAAGGCGTCCACATTCCAAAACTCTTCTTCAA
>JBIPME010000442.1:0-2695 GCA_044369275.1 Rhodoferax sp. | reverse complement strand
GACTGCACCAAGTGGGTCACCGTGCCCAGCGCTTCGCAGGTTTGGCGCAGGCTTTGTTCGTGCGCGTCCATGCGCTGGGCCAGCGCCAAATTGGCTTGCGCAATGCCGCTGAGCTGCCCGCCCATAAACTCCATGCGTTGTTGCAAGGCCGCTATCTGCTGGGGCAGTTGTTCCATGTGCTCCGTGGTGCGTTGCTGCAGCGCCAGCGTAGAGGCCATCAAGCCGCTAGAGGCTTCGTTGAATTGGGCCACCTTGGCCAAGTCCTGCGACAAGCCGCTAAAAGATTGCACGCTCGCCACCAAGGCCTCGTCTTGCAAATCAAAGCGCTGGGTCAAGGCATGGGTGCGCGCATTGTTGGTGTGCACTTCATCCACCAGCTGCTCTAGCCGGTTGGTCAAAAAAGAGAAGCCTTGCGTGGTTTGCCGGTGCGCTAACAAAATGTCGGCCAACAGCGTGGACAAATAGCGCTCGGATATTTTGACCTCCGAGTCAGTGTTACTTTTCTCCGCCAAAGAGAGCACCGCACGGCGCACTTTTTCGACCATGGTCTGCGTGGTTTTTCGCACAATCACCATCTGAAAGCCCAGCATGATGGAGCCCACCAGACCGAACATAGAGGCGGAGAACGCGGTTCCCATCGCCGACAAAGGGGCCTGCAAGCCACCTACGATTTTGGCGAACTCGGCGTCCATATTGGAGTCGCCGCTGCCCGTGGCACCTGCGGCAATGGTGCCAATCAGCGTGCTGGTGGCCACCAAAGTCTCCAGCAGGCCAATAAAAGTACCCAACAAGCCCAAACCCACCATCAAGCCCACCACGTACTGGGCCAGCTCCTGCTTTTTCGTCAGGTACTGCTCCAAGGCCTCAATTTCAGGCTCCATGGCCGAGCTGTGCACATGCAACTCATGGCCCAAGCCCAGTTTGCCCAAGCGCTCTAGCATGCCCACGATATAGACATTAGGCCCGCCACGGTGGCGGTTGTTGCGCACATCCAAGCCCTCATGGAACCAAGCCATGCCCGTGCGAAAGGCATAGAACTCGCTGTACGTTCTGCGCATCAACGCCAGCATCAGGTAAGCCCCCCAGCCCATCACCAGCAAAATCAAGCCATTGAGCGCGGGGTTCGAGACAAACGAGTGGCTGACAAATCCCCAAAAAATCCCCGCAAACACCGCCATCGCCGCCAAGGGCGTGCACACATAAACCCAGTGAATTTTGTTCATGGGCGCGATGCTCAGCGATTGCCCAGGGCGTGAAGCCAAATCTAACTCAGACACAGTGCTAGACATATTGCTATCCTTTTTTTGATTTTTTCAATTGAGTTGCTACTGCCGATCGCGAAAAGCCGTAGAAGACAGGCCACGCAAGGGCGACAGCAGGTACTGCGCCACGGTCCTGCGCCCCACCACCAAATCTGCCGTGATCGAAGAGCCCGGCAGCAGCGGCTGCTTGAACGCCCGCACCTGCGCTGCGTCCACCCGCAAAACCACCCGAAAATAGCGCTCACCACGCTCATCAACCAAAGAGTCAGAGCTGATTTCCGTAATGCGCGCCTCCAAGCTGCCAAACACCGTGTAATCAAACGCCGCCACGCGCACCACCGCACGCTGGCCCACTTGCAAAGGGCCGCGCTCAAACGGCGGCACCCGCGCCTCCATGAGCACCAAGGCATCTTGGGGCGTAATCTCTAACAAAGTCTCACCCGGGCGTATAACACCACCCACGGTGTTAATCAGCAACTTGTTCACGGTCCCGTCCATGGGCGCTTTCACGGCGCTGCGGCTCACGCGGTCGTTGTCGGAGCGCATTTCTTCACCCACGCGGCGCAGCTCCAAAGCCGCCTCTGACAATGCCGAGCGCGCATCACTGCGAAACTGCGCACGGCTCTCGCCCGAACGCGCCTGCAATTCGGCTGCAGCGGCTTGGAGCCGGGGAATGCTACTTTGCGACTCTTGGATTTGCGTCTGCAAGCGCTCCACACGCGCCTGCGCCTCTAGCAACTCCAGTTTAGAGGCGGCATTGCGGCTGATCATGTTTTTCACCAGCGTGAGCTGTTGGTTGGCCACCTCCGCCTCGGCCAGCAAGCCCTTGCGCCGTGCCTCTAACTCGGCG
This sequence comes from Rhodoferax sp., assembly GCA_044369275.1. Classification (GTDB taxonomy): domain Bacteria; phylum Pseudomonadota; class Gammaproteobacteria; order Burkholderiales; family Burkholderiaceae_C; genus Allorhodoferax. The sequence goes on along the minus strand of JBIPME010000442.1, from coordinate 583 downwards.
GCCTCTTGCTGTTTTTGGGTGACCTGTGCGGCCAAGACCAACTCGCTTTGGCGCTTGCGCGTCTGGCGTGCGGTAAAGGCCTCCCACTCGTTGCGAAAGGCCTGGTCTTGGCTGCCCATCCCCGGCGGGGGGCTAAATTGCGCATCGCCCTGTGCCTCGGCCGTCAGGCGTGCGACTTTGGCGCGCAAACCATCGCGGCGCTCGGTTTTTTCGCCTTGCTGCGAGCTGCCCACCAAATCCGAAATCTCCAACAACTTGTCACCCGCGTGCACGCTGTCGCCCTCGCGCACCAAAACCTGGGAGACAATGCCGCCCTCCAAATGCTGCACGATTTGCGGCTTGAGCGAGGGCACAATGCGCCCCGTGACACGCACCACCTTGTCCACATTCGCCAGCAAAGCCCACAGCACCGCGCCACACACCAGCAGCGCCACCGCCCCAACAAGCAAGCGCGGCAAGCGCATGCGCCGGTGCTGGCCCAAGCTGCCGTCAAACTGCGCCAGCATGAAGCGCCAAGTGTCGTGCTGCGCCTGCTGCTGCGTGGGCTGCTGAGCCTGCTGCTGAGCCTGCTGCTGAGCCTGCT
>JBIPME010000180.1:0-4697 GCA_044369275.1 Rhodoferax sp. | reverse complement strand
AGCGGTGCTCGTGGGCACCTTGGCGTTAACGGTAAGCAGTGCAAGCGCAATTACCAAACAAACGGACGGAAAAAACGCTAGAAAACAGGTAAAAATTACCAAAGTTGCGCGGGACTCTAAACGCCACCAGGTCGTTATTTCGCCGCGAAAAACCCTGATGCGCACGGTGTACGAGGCCCCCGTTAGGCTTTCATTTGGGCAAATTGCGGGCTTGCACACCGCCCAAGACCCTTTGGACCTCAAATCGAGCGTGGCCTTGGTACTAGACCAAGACACCCAAGAGGTGCTGTTTAGCAAAAATGATTCCGCGGTCTTGCCCATTGCCTCGCTGACTAAGCTGATGACGGGTTTGTTGATCAACGAGGCCCACCTGAATATGGATGAGGTGATCACCATCACGCAAGCCGATGTGGATACAGAAAAAGGCAGCTCCTCTCGCTTGACCGTGGGCTCCGAACTCAGCCGCGGTGAACTCCTGCATTTGGCCCTCATGTCCAGCGAAAACCGCGCCGCCCACGCTTTGGGGCGGACCTACCCGGGGGGGCTGGCGGTATTCGTCTCGAGCATGAACGCCCGAGCCAAGATGTTGGGCATGAATGACACTGTGTATGCAGAACCCACAGGGCTGTCCAGTAAAAACCAATCGAGTGCACGCGATTTGGCCACCTTGGTCAACTTTGCCTACAACTACCCGACGCTGCGCGAGCTGTCCACCTCTACGGGCCACCAAGTCGCTGTGGGGCGCAAAACCTTGCAGTACAACAACACCAACCGCTTGGTACTGAACCCCGCGTGGGACATTGGTTTGCAAAAAACAGGCTACATCTCCGAGGCTGGGCAATGCCTGGTGATGCAGGCCAAAGTAGCGGGCCGCAAACTTATCATGGTGTTTTTAGATTCCGCAGGCAAGCTCAGTCGCATTGCCGATGCAGAGCGCGTTAAACACTGGGTCGAAACCACCCACATGCACGTGCCCAAAAGTTAAGTGGCGGGGCCTCACCTCGTCGTTTTCAACCTAGCTGCTTGCATACGCTTGCTGTAGTTTGTGTGCCATTTGTTTGTTATTTGTTTGCCATTTACTGGTAATGCGTTTACGGTACGTGTGTCATGTGTGCTAGGTTAAGTCCCTATACTCTGAGGCTAAGAATTAGGGTATTCTCTGCGCCATCGAAATTATCGATTCGGTTCTTTTTATAAATTATTGGAGTAATCATGCATTTCAAAGTTAAAACCACTTTGACCGTTTTGGCTGCCGCAACCCTGCTGGTTGCGTGCAATAAAAAGCCTGAAGAAGTGGCTCCGGTCGCTGCTACATCAGAGCCAGTTGCTGCGGCAACATCCAATGTCATCAAAATTGGTCACGTGGGCCCTATCAGTGGAGCGATCGCCCACTTGGGTAAAGACAATGAAAACGGTGCGCGTATGGCCATTGAAGAGCTCAATGCAGCCGGCGTCATGATTAACGACCAAAAAGTAACCCTTGAACTGGTTGCCGAAGACGATGCAGGCGATCCCAAGCAAGGCACCTCCGTGGCCCAAAAGCTGGTCGATGCCAAAGTTGCTGGCATTATTGGTCACTTGAATTCGGGTACCACCATTCCCGCATCCAAAATTTACAGCGATGCTGGCATTCCACAAATCTCCCCTTCCGCTACCAATCCCAAATACACACGCCAAGGCTTTAAAACCGCTTTCCGCGTTGTTGCCGATGACACCCAATTGGGTGGCACCTTGGGCAAGTATGCAGTAGGCACACTCAAGGGCAAGGCTATCGCGGTTGTGGATGACCGCACTGCCTACGGCCAAGGCGTGGCAGAAGAGTTTGTGAAAGCCGTTGAAGCAGCGGGCGGCAAAGTGGTTGCCAAAGAATTCACGACCGACAAGGCCACGGATTTCAACGCTATATTGACCACCATCAAAGGTAAAAAACCAGACGTTATTTTCTTTGGTGGTATGGACGCTATTGCAGGCCCTATGCTCAAGCAGATGAAATCTTTGGGTATCAAAGCCAAATTCATGGGTGGTGATGGCATTTGCTCTATCGAGTTGATCAAACTTGGTGGCGATGCGATTTCGGACGACCAAGTGTATTGCGCTGAAGCCGGTGGTGTTGAAGGCGAAGGCAAGGTCGGCATGGACGAGTTCAAGAGCAAATTCAAAGCCAAATTCGGTGCTGATGTTCAAGTCTATGCACCTTATGTTTACGACTCTGTCAAATTGATGGTTGAGGCAATGGTGAAAGCCAAATCGTCTGATCCTGCAAAATATTTGCCCTTGTTGGCTGCAACAGACTACAAAGGTGTTACGGGTCCGATCGTGTTTGATGAAAAAGGCGACATCAAAAATGGTGCTTTGACTTTGAAAACCATCCGTGCAGGCCAGCTTGAAGTATTGGCCGTGATTCGCTAATCGCCTTGCGGGCCAGATAGCGTTAATCAGAGAGTCACCATAATGTTTCAAATTTGGTGATTCGACCTAAAGCCCTCGCAAGAGGGCTTTTTTTATTTATTTGTGCTCTGGGTTTTTAAAAAATGCATCCGCATGGCTTAGAATCGGAGGCTCTGGAGCGGTGGATGAGCGGTTTAAGTCACACGCCTGGAAAGCGTGCGTGGGGTAAGACCCACCGCGGGTTCGAATCCCGCCTGCTCCGCCAGATGACAAACCCCGTAATGCGTTTAAGCGTTACGGGGTTTTTTGTTGTCTACGCAAACCCCGTCAATTCTGTAAACGCTGTGAATGTTGTCAATACTGTGAATGTTCGGATATGCAACGTATAGCAAATTTATTGGAAGCAAGGCGTGTTGGGCCTTTCTATTGCTTAGCGGGCTGGGTGTTGGGCACGGTGTTGCAGTTGCAGCAACCGCAGCTATGGGACGCACGCTATTACGTCGCGGGTGCCTTGGCGGCTTGCGCGGGGTATTTACTCTCGGGCTTGCGCGCAGAAGCTGCTGGGCCTTGGCTCCCGACTCCGGCAGGGCGTCTACGGGCTGGCATGCGGTATTTATTGCAGGCACGTTTTTCTATGTCCTCTTGGCAGCAGCGTTGGCGTTTGTTGTTGGCGCTGGTGGTGCTGGGGTTTTGCGCGACCGGTCTGAGGGCCGCTTGGTATTCGGCCACGCAGCTGGATGCACGTTTAGAGGGCCGAGATGTTCTGGTGACCGGGGTGGTTGCGGATATGCCGCAATTGCACGAAACGGGGGTGCATTTTCGCCTAGCGGTGGAGCGCGCTGCGCTGGGAGGGGTTGCGGTGCAGTTGCCGCCATACATCAATGTGGGCTGGTATGCCTCCAGTTTTTTTGCTGCGCAGGCGGGCAACAACACGGTCTTGCCTCAGCCCGCCCCCTTGCGTGCGGGGGAGCGCTGGCAAATGGTGGTGCGCCTCAAAGCACCCCATGGCATGCGCAATCCGTATGGCTTTGATTACGAGCTTTGGCTTTGGGAGCAGGGTGTGCAGGCTTTGGCCTATGTGCGCACGGGGGGTGGCGATGCTGCGCCGCAGCGCTTGGCGCAAACTTGGCGTTATCCCGTAGCGGGGCTGCGGCAGGCGGTGCGGGATCGTATTTTTTCGCACGTGCAGTCGCGCCAATTTGCGGGCCTGATTGCCGCCTTGGTCGTGGGTGACCAGCAGGCGATTGAGCGGCAAGATTGGGATGTGTTTCGCGCCACTGGCGTGGCCCATTTGGTGAGTATTTCGGGTTTGCATATCACCATGTTTGCTTGGGCGGCGGCTGGGGTGTTGGGGGCGTTATGGCGTCGTTCTACCCGGCTTTGTTTGGCGGTTCCAGCGCCTGTGGCCGCACTGCTTGGCGGGGTTGTGTTAGCGATAGCGTATTCGGTTTTTTCGGGTTGGGGTTTGCCTGCGCAGCGAACGTGTTGGATGCTCTTGGCGGTGGCGTTTTTGCGTGTAACGGGCAAAAAGTGGCCTTGGCCGCAGGTTTGGATGTTGGCTTGTGCGGTGGTGCTGGTGTGTGATCCTTGGGCCTGGCTGCAGGCGAGTTTTTGGTTGAGCTTTGTCGCGGTGGCAGTGCTGTTTGCTTCGGGTGCGGGGGTTTTAGGCGCGGGCGGCTCAGAGGTGGCTGAAACTTCTTTAGGTTCTACAAGTTCTACAAGTTCTACAAGCTTTGCGCGTTGTATGCGCTCTGTCTCGCGGCGCATGGGGCTGCGTGTGCGCAGCATGTTGCGTGAGCAGTGGGTGGTGACGCTGGCGCTGACGCCTTTGACTTTGTTGTGGTTTGGACAGATGTCGGTTGTGGGCATGGTGGCCAATGCATTTGCGATTTTTTGGGTGACTTTGGTGGTGACGCCTTTGTCGATGCTGGGGGTGCTGCTGCCACCGGTGTGGGTTGTTGCGAATGGGGCTATCGCTGTTCTGATGGCGTGGTTGGAGTGGTTGAGCGCCATGCCATGGGCAACATTGTCACTGGCCATTGCGCCCATTGGGTTCAGTGTAGCTGCCGTGTTGGGAGGTGGGCTTTTGGTGTTGCGTCTGCCTTGGCATTTGCGGCTGTTTGGCCTGCCTTTGTTGCTGGCGGTGTTTTTGTGGCGCCCTGTGTTGCCGTTGCCAGGAGCGTTTGAGGTGTTGGCCTTGGATGTGGGGCAGGGGACGGCGGTTTTGCTGCGCACTTCGGGCCATGCCTTGTTGTTTGATGCCGGGCCGCGCTACAGCGTGGACAGCGATGCGGGGCATAGGGTGCTTT
>JBIPME010000179.1:0-4706 GCA_044369275.1 Rhodoferax sp. | reverse complement strand
AGACTTTCTACTTCCTGCAGAGCGCTCAGGGATTAACCTTTTTTTTCGTGAACTCAATTCACGCCGCGCAACATTGCTACGCCATGTCACTAACCAAACCCTAGACACCAACGAATTACTCAAAGACATTATTTTCTCGCGCTACCCACAGCCAATACATGACTACATTGAATTTCTAAGTAGCCAACCTGAGATTAAGCGACAAAAAAGCGACTTCGCTGACTTGGCTGCCTGGCTGCAAAAAGACGTACTGCGCGCCAAGTACAAAGTTGACCGATATGGTGACATCAGCATCGCCCCGCTGCGCTCTGGCGCGGAGATGGGGCTTCACCTAGGCTCTTCAACGGTCAAAACATTTTTTGGCTTGTGGTCTTACCTCAATCACCTGGCCCGTGAAGGCGACTGGCTGATGATTGACGAACCGGAGCTCAACTTACACCCTCAAAATCAAATGGCCATCGCCCGTTTGTTAGCGCAACTCGTCAAGCGTGGAATACGCGTAGTCGTCAGCACGCATTCTGACTACATGGTTCGGCAGTGGAGTAACTTAATTATGTTAGGAAGCCAAGATTTTGAAGGGCGCGATTCATTGGCAAAACAATATGGTCTGCCGCCTGATCTGTGGTTATCAGAAAATGATGTGGCTGCGATTGAGTTTAATGTCGGTGGTGCCAACGCAATGGCCATAAGCGGACAGAGTGGTATTCGCACAGTCTTGTTCGACGAAAGTATCTTGCATTTAAACCAAGCTGCGCAAGACATTTACTTTGCCCGCCAAACTGCGTTCGCGCTCGATCAACAAGAAGTACCCTTGGGTACACGCAAGGTAACGAAGAAGAAACTCCAAGCATGACAGAAAGCGAATATTTTTCTGCACTGCGTGATTTATTGGCCAGCAACATCTGTATGCCGCCATCAGTTGCAGGTAACCACTATGCGATCTCTGAGACCGGTCAACAGGAATTCATTCTCAGTACCCGCAATCTACGTTCGCACAAGGCAATCCAATTAGAAAAGCTGCGTCCGCTGGATTGGCCATGCTTTAAACACCCACATAAGTTTGCGCATAAACGCTGTGATTGCATTGTGGTCAGCTGGGATGGCGCTCATCAGGCTCCGGTTTTTGTACTTGTGGAGCTCAAAAGTAGCCAACCCGGAGGTGCGCGAAAGCAGCTTGCTGCATCGCTCGCTTTTTGCCACTTCGTGCACAACATGGTTTGCGTCGGTTTTTCTATGGCACCCAAGGCACGCTTCGGTGCTGTCACCGTATTGAATATGCCTTTTGTGCTTAAGGCGTTAAGCGTGCCTACTTTGCCACCGTGGAGTGCGCCCAAATTGCACGCTGAATGCGAGCATCTTCAATATCAACGTGGCCATGGAATATTGCCACTCGCAGCAGTCATTGCCGCCATAAGGTAATTTTTTCATGATCGCCCAATTTCAATACACCCGACTCGCCCACCAAGCCTGCGCTGTGCAAAGCATTGCAGGGGTGTTTGCCGACGTGCGCTTTATAGAGCCGCCCAACGTACAAGCCAACCCCACCTTTGTTCCCTACGACGCAGACAAAGCCATCAAAGCAAACATAACGCGCATCCGTGCGGACAACCAGGTCACCGCCGGGCCGGTGGTGGTGCCCGGCACCGCAACGCCCGCGCTGAACTTGGATGTGCTGATGGAAACCGGCACGGGCAAGACGTTTACGTTGATCGAAACCATTCACCGCTTGTTCAAAGACCACCGCGTTGCCAAGTTTTTGGTGCTGGTGCCGAGCAACGCCATTCGCCAGGGCACGCTAAAGAGTTTGCAAACCACCGCCGCGTTTTTTGCCAAGGAATACAAAAACCAGCACATCAACGTATTCAACTACTCCGATAAAACGGTACGTGGGTTTATTCATGCGGCCAATCAGGGCATTTCGGTCATGGTGGCCACCTACCAGTCGTTTGCGGGGGATAGCAAAACCATCAACAAGCGCGGGGTGGAGGCCAATTTGTTTGGCCATGCCAAGAGTTACATGGAAGCGCTGGCCGCGATTCGCCCCGTGCTGATCATTGACGAGCCGCACCGGTTTGAGGGCAAGCAAACGCAGGAGTACCTGGCCAAGTTCAACCCGCTCTTGACAATCCGCTTCGGCGCAACGTTTAAGAACGACGAATACAAAAACCTGATTTACACCTTGGACAGCCTAGAGGCATTTCGCCAACGCTTGGTCAAAGGCATTACGGTGGACACCGTCGGCACCGGTGCCGACATGGCGCAAGTGCTGTGTCTCACCCAGGTGAGCGGCACCGCCAAGGAGCGCGTGGGCCAAGTGAGTTACCAAACCGCTGCGGGCAAAACTGCCACTGCCGAGATGCGGGTGAAAGACAACTTGGGGAGCGTGACAGGCCTGCGCTTTTTGGACGGCCATGTGGTGGAAACACTCAGCACCAAAGAGCTGGTTTTTACCAATGGGTTTGCCTTGCCTTTGGCTGAGCCTACTTCTTACGGCATGTTGGCCGACGCGGTGCAGTCGCTGCTGATTGAGCGCAGTGTGGCAAACCACTTTGAGCGGGAAGAGGCTTTGTTCAAGCGCGGCATTAAGTCGATCAGCTTGTTTTTCATCGACTCTGTCGCCAAGTATTTGCCCGAAGGCAGCAAGCCCGCTGCCGTGCGCAATGCGTTTGAGCGGCATTACCGCCTGCAACTTGCCGCCATATTGGCCAAAGACGGTTTGGATGCGCACTACAAGGCGTATCTGGAGCGCAGCGCTGCGGACATTGGCCGCGTGCACAAGGGCTACTTTGCGCGCTCGCACAGCGAAAAGGGCGAGGAAGAAGCCATCAAGCTGATCTTGCAGGAAAAAGAAAAACTGCTTTCGTTTGACACCGATTTGCGTTTCATTTTCTCCATGTGGGCGCTGCAAGAAGGTTGGGACAACCCCAATATATTCACCCTGTGCAAACTGGCACCCAGCAACTCTAAGATTACGAAGTTGCAGCAAATTGGCCGGGGCTTACGCTTGGCAGTCAACCAGCAACTCGAACGCGTGCAGGCAGACGATGCCGCGTTTGATGAGGTGAACGATTTGATGGTGGTGGTGCCTGCCAGCGAGGGCGATTTTGTCGCTTCCATTCAAAACGAAATTGCAGCACACAGTGTGGGCAAGGTGGCGCAGGTCGTCAGCCAGGAGTCCTTAGCGGCCAGCGGCGTGGGCATGAATCCGTTTGTTACGGTGGCACTGTTTCAGGCTTTGGCGCAGTGCGGTGCTGGCGACCTGGATAGGGCCACGGGCACCTTGCGCTTGAACGCCGATGGTGATCGTTTTAAACGCGAGCGCGAGGCCATTGAAAAAGTGCTCACCACGGTTGCAGGCCTGGACGCGGACAAACGCAAGGCCATGATGGGCTACCTGGATGCCTACTACCAGGGCGCGGGGCAGGTTAAGCGCAAGCAGGATAAGCCTACCGTACAACTCACCGTGCGGCCCGACCAATACCAAAATTTCAAGGCACTTTGGGACAACCTGAACCGCGACGCGGTGCTGCACTACCAGCTCGATACAGAGGCGTTGATTGCCAAGGTGCTTGCCAGCATAGAGAGAAATTTTTCCGTCAAAGCACTCTCCATTGGCGTAACGCGCACACAAGGTGTTGAAAATATTCACCGTGCAAATAGCACGCAAGCTAGCTACGACATCAAGCCGCATTCCGTCTACACCCTGTCTGAGTTTGTACGTGAACTCGCCAACATGACACGCCTTTCGCTGCACACCGTAAGCGACATTGTTTGCCAAATGTCGGCCGATCAATTTGCCCAAATTCAATACAACGAAAACCGTGCACTGACCACGCTGCGCGACTTGATCGTTCGTTGCATTCACGAACTTTTGGTCAACAAAGTGCGTTATGAACTGCGCGAGGTCAAGGTGATTACGGCTTTGACGGATAGAAAAGGGCAACTGGTCAAGACGGTGCCAGCGTCCCTAGGTGGCAAGGAAATGCATGCCATTTCCAATGCACAGGTTCTGGCGCGCTCGCTCTACGAAGAAGCGCTTATGCCCGTTGACAGCGTGATTGAGCGCACAACGACCGACGAATCCCACCAAAGCAGCGTTACGGTTTTTGCCAAGCTGCCCAAAATCAACATCCCTACGCCGCTGGGCAACTACAACCCGGACTTTGGGTATTGCCTGCACAAAGACGGCCTAGCGCAGACTCTGTATCTGGTGGTGGAGACCAAGGGTTACGACAGCCGTCAAGAAATTCCAGACCCAGAGCAATGGAAAATCGAGAGTGCCAAACAATTCTTTAACGCGCTCAAAGACTATGGCGTTACCGTGCACTACAAGACCAAAATAAATGGCGAGAGCCTGCAACAGTTGATTCAAGAAATTGACCTTTCTCAAGGCGCGACAAACCCATGACCTCGCAAACCGAACTTGCGCACGGCCTGACACTGTCCTGCGTTTTACGCCCGCCCTTTGGTTTTCGCAGTTCAAGCCCCAAGCCCTCGACAAGAACTTCAACCAGATCAACATTGCAAGCCTGGGTGCGGCTGCCTATGCGCTGTGCCGCTATGCCGCTATGCCGCTATGCCGCTATGCGGTTTGCGGCTTTCGCCCGCGCTTCACTGATTGGCAACCGGCGGCAGCGCTAACGCGTAGAGTTCTCTAAACCGTTGGTAGCGTGGCGCGAGTTGCTGGGCCTGCAACGCATCTGGTG
>JBIPME010000178.1:0-4717 GCA_044369275.1 Rhodoferax sp. | reverse complement strand
CGAGTGCACCGTGCCCAAAATCACCGTCATTACGCGCAAGGCCTATGGCGGTGCCTACGATGTGATGGCCTCCAAGCACCTGCGCGGCGATGTGAACTTTGCCTGGCCGCATGCCGAGATTGCGGTCATGGGTGCCAAGGGCGCGGTGGAAATTATTTTCCGTGAAGACAAGGGCGACCCCGAAAAGCTGGCCGCCCGCGAGGCCGAGTACAAAGCCCGTTTTGCCAACCCGTTTGTAGCGGGTGCGCGCGGGTTTATTGACGATGTGATTTTGCCCTCGGAGACGCGCAAGCGCATTTGCCGCAGCCTGGTCATGCTCAAAGACAAAAAGGTGGAGAACCCATGGCGCAAGCACGGCAATATTCCGCTGTGATGCGCCCAGCGCTGTGCGTGTTGGAGTCTGCGGTTGTGTTCGGTTTTTAAGGTCTGGTCTTTAAGGTTTGGTTTCTAACACTATGTGGAATTCTTTTCTAGAACATTGCCTGCATTTGCCCGGGCGTGCTGCCCGCAGTTTTTTAGCGCTGCTAGGGGCGCTGCTGTGGCTCTATAGCGTGTATTTGATTACGCAAAAAGTGACCCATTTTGGCGTGTTGCTGCCTACGCTGTTTGGAATACTGTGCATTGTGTATGCGCTGTTTTGTGCGCCTTGGTTGCACTGGTTGGGCCAGCGGCGTTGGCGTGCACAGCTTTGGGCTTTGGGCTTGGCAGGGCTGGCGGGTTGGTTGCTGACGCTGGCCTTGTTTTTTGCGGTCATCGTGCCCCTTGGTGCCCCAGACGCGTTGCCCGAAGCAGAGTCACCCCAGTGGTTGCTGGTCTTGGGAGCGGGGGCGCCCGATGGCGAGCCTTCGCCGATTTTGGCGGAGCGCTTAAATCGTGCGCTGGAGTTAGCCCAGCGTTATCCGCAGGCGCGCTTGGTGGTCAGCGGTGGTTTGGGCTATGGCAATTTGGTGTCGGAGGCCCATGCCATGGCGAAGTATTTGCGTGCGCATGGCCTGCCCGCAGAGCGCATTGTGCTGGAGGACCGCAGCCGCAACACCTACCAAAACATTTTGTTCACGCAGCGCGTGCTGGCCTCGCAGGGCAGTGTGCCGTCGAGCTCGGTATGCATTGTCACCAGTGACTTTCATGCGTTTCGTTCGTTGAAGCTGGCGCAAAAAGCGGGTTGGACCCAAGTCCGCATGGCGACCGCGCCCAGCCCTTTGTATGTGCGCTACCAATCGCGTTTACGGGAGTATTTTTCTATTGCAGCGGCTTATGCAATGTCTGAGATTTAAGGTAAGGCTATGAGCCCGTGTTGAAGTCGGATGAAGGGCTAAGGTGCGTATCGATTGCATGGCACCTGCGCAACATCCCGTTCGAAAAATATTTTCAATAGTTATTCAATTTTTATTTTTAAAACCAATTCCGTAGGAGCATGCGCATGTTTACCAAGATACTGATCGCAAACCGTGGCGAAATTGCCTGCCGCATTATTGCGACCGCACGCAAAATGGGCATCCAAACCGTGGCCGTTTATTCGGACGCGGACAAAGAGGCGCGCCATGTGCAACTCGCCGATGAGGCCGTGCGCTTAGGCCCTGCGCCGAGTCGCGAGAGCTATTTGTTAGGCGAGCGCATCATTGCCGCCTGCCAACAAACTGGGGCCCAAGCGGTGCACCCGGGTTATGGTTTTTTGAGCGAAAACGCCGAGTTTGCCCGCCAAGTAGAAGCGCAAGGCCTGGTGTTCATTGGCCCCAAGCACCATTCCATTGCCGCCATGGGCGACAAAATTGCCTCCAAGAAACTCGCGGCCCAGGCGGGGGTGAATTGCATCCCCGGGGTGAACGATGCGATTGCGTCCAGCGCGCAAGCGGTGGAAATCGCCCGCAGCATAGGCTATCCCGTGATGATCAAAGCCAGTGCGGGCGGTGGCGGCAAGGGCTTGCGCGTGGCCTACAACGACAAAGAGGCCAGTGAGGGCTTTACCTCTTGCAGCAACGAGGCGCGCAACAGCTTTGGCGATGACCGGGTGTTCATTGAAAAGTTTGTAGAGGAGCCGCGCCATATTGAAATTCAGCTCCTGGGGGATGCCCATGGCAATGTGATTTATTTGAACGAGCGCGAATGCTCCATCCAGCGCCGCCACCAAAAAGTGATTGAAGAGGCGCCGTCTCCCTTTATCAGCGATGCCACGCGCCAAGCCATGGGCGCGCAGGCGGTGGCCTTGGCCAAGGCGGTGCAATACCAGTCTGCGGGCACGGTCGAGTTTGTGGTGGGCAAAGACCAAAGTTTTTATTTTTTGGAAATGAACACCCGCTTGCAGGTTGAGCACCCCGTGACCGAAGCCATTACCGGCCTCGACTTGGTGGAGTGGATGATTCGCGTGGCCGCTGGCGAAAAGCTGGCGATCAGCCAAGCCCAGGTGCAGCGCAATGGCTGGGCGATAGAGTGCCGCATCAACGCGGAAGACCCGTTTCGCAATTTCTTGCCCTCCACGGGGCGTTTGGTGCGCTTTGCGCCACCCCAAACCACCATGTTCCAAAGCAACACCACCGATTTGCTGGGCGTGCGCGTGGACACCGGGGTGCAAGAGGGCGGGGAAATCCCCATGTACTACGATTCCATGATCGCCAAACTCATTGTGCATGGCAAAGACCGCATGGAGGCGATTGCCAAAATGCGCGAAGCCCTCAACGGCTTTGTGATCCGTGGCATTAGCTCCAACATTCCCTTCCAAGCCGCTTTGTTGGCGCACCCGCGTTTTGTGGCAGGTGACTTTAATACCGGCTTTATTGCCGAGCAGTATGCGCAAGGCTTTCGCGCGGAAGACGTGCCGCACGAAGACCGCGACTTTCTGGTCGCCTTGGCGGCTTTTGTGCGGCGCAAATCGCGCCAGCGCGCCGCCAACCTCAGCGGCCAATTGCCGGGCTACGACGTGAAAGTCGGCCAAGATTACGTGGTGGTGGAGTTAGGCAGCGCAGGCAACAACCGTTACGTGGCTGTGCATGTGGACGACTTCCCTGGCAAACCCGGTGTGGCGCAAATCAGCGTGGGCGAAAAATCCTATGCCATGCAAAGCAGCTCGCGCCTCAATGACATCCACATTACCGGCCTGTGCAATGGCAAGCCATTTACGGCGCAAATTGAGCGCGGCACGCCCAAGAACCCTTTGGTTTTGCAAGTTCAGCACAACGGCACCCGCTTGGACGCCTTGGTCATGTCCCCGCGCATGGCTGAGCTGCATGCCTTAATGCCCTACAAAACGCCACCCGACATGAGCCGCTTTTTGCTCTCACCCATGCCCGGCCTGCTGGTGCAGGTGCTCGTAGCCTCGGGCCAAAAAGTGCAAGCTGGCGAGCGCGTGGCCGTGATTGAAGCCATGAAGATGGAAAACGTGCTCTTTGCCAGCCAAGACAGCGTGGTCGCCAAAGTGTTGGCGCAGCAAGGCGAGAGCTTGGTGGTGGACCAGCCGATTGTGGAGTTTGTGTAGCTTATGGAATTTGTGCAGGCGCACGGCGCTTGCACTGGCCCCGCTTTTGCAAGTGGCCTAGCGCTGGTTTGAAGGCGGTGTTTTTTGCATGCTTTTTTACGTGCTTTTTTGCATGGTTGATTGCGTATTTTTTTACGTGCTTTTTTATATTAATTGCGCAGCTAAAGGGGACTATTTTTCGGTATTGAAAAATCCCACTTAAGAAAAAATAGCTTTCTATGGAAAACTATGATTCTTTGGCTTACGCATCGCGCACGTTGGACGATGCCATTGGAACCTTGCGCAAAGCACAAGGCCAGTGCGTGGTGTTAATGGGGGCAGGTTGCGCTGTGACGGCGGGCATACCCCTTGCGCAGCAATTGGTAGCAGAAGTCCGCCGCGACTACCCCGAGCATTACCAACGGGCCTGCGCAGGCCATGCGCACGAACCTGGCTATGCACGGGTTTTGGAGGAACTCTCCGCCAGCGAGCGCCACCAGTTGCTCAACCCCTACATCGCCAATGCGCATGTCAACTGGGCGCATCTGGCCTTGGCGCAAATGCTGCTTCACCAAAAAATCAGCCGCATTTTGACGGCAAACTTTGACCCCATTTTGGCCCAGGCGTGCAGCATGGTGAACTTGCATCCGCCGTTTTACGATGTGTCGGTGACCGACGGTTTCCAACCCCATCGCACTGCCCCCCATGCGGTGTTTTTTCTCAACGGTCAGCACACTTGTTTTGTGCCGTCCAGCACGGGGGACACGGCGCTGGCGCATCGCCAAAAATTAGAAACCTTGGTGCATGAAACGGGTGTGCGCAGCATGTGGTTGGTGGTGGGCTACAGCGGTTTGGACGACCCCTTGCTCGATGTGTTGGCCGCAGTCCCGCGCTTTGATGGCGACTTGTATTGGCTCGGCCATGCACCCACGCCGCCTGCGCATTTGCGCAAAAGCGCCTTGTTTGCCAAGGGACGGCGTGCGTTTTATGTAGGGGAGCAAGATGCCGACCAAGCCCTGGCCAAACTGGCCCAACGCAGCCATTGCTTTGCCCCTGAGATTTTGTTGAACCCTTTTGCGCATGTGGAAAAAGTGGTTCAAAAAATTGACTTTTCAAGTGGCAAAGCGGCTGGTGCGGTGGTCCAAGAGCGTCTTCTCGCGCAGCTGCAATCGGCGTGCACGCAGGCACGTGAGGACGAGGCGACCGCCTTGCGCCAAGCTGAAAAATGGCTGCTCAATGGGCAGACGCAAGAAGCCAAGGAATGGTTTT
>JBIPME010000177.1:0-4725 GCA_044369275.1 Rhodoferax sp. | reverse complement strand
CCACCGCCACTGTGGCGGTTTAGCTCAACATGGTTCATCTGCCGCGAATGACACTGCTGGCCTTGGCTTGGCGCATTGGCGCGGCAGATAAACGCTAAGGGTTAGGCCACTTTCATCAATCCGTACAATCCGTCATATGACCGATAGCTTTCACTACCCTCCTGAAGTCTTTTCGCTCTTGGTAGATACGATTCCGCTGCTCTGCCGAGGAAAGAAAGATGTACTTGTCTTCTTCAAAGGTGCTGGCGTACCAGATGTCGATATGGCTTCCATGGTTACGCAACTCAGAACCGACGCAAAGTCTGTGAACAAATACCAAATTGCGCGTCATGTACTTGAGGCGCTGAATGCTCGTGGCGACAGTGGCTTGGCAGCACGTCGCGAGGTAATCAAGCGAATCGTTGAGTTTGAAGAATTCTCAACCTGCTGGCCCGCCGATCAACTCAAGGCCAAGGGCCTAGTGGCTGACATCCGGAAGGTTGTAAACGTTAAGGACTCGTTTACCCGCATGAAACAGGAGCGCGATGCGGAGCGACAACAGACTACTCAACGTGCTCGGGACGAACAGGTGGAACTAGCTGCGAAGCGAACCCAAGTTCACTCCGTCCGTGATCGTCTGTTCTCGCTGTTCGGGATGGACGACAACCCCAATGCACGCGGCAAACTACTTGAGGGTGTTCTCAACGATCTTTTCCGCGCGTATGGAATCCTCGTCAAAGAAGACTTTCGGCGAAAAGATCCTGATGGGCCGACCATCCTTGAGCAGATCGACGGTGTCATCGTTCTCGATGGAACCGTGCATCTTGTAGAAATGAAATGGCTCAAGGATCCTGTCGGGGTTGGAGACTTTGCCCCCCATCTCGTTCGTCTATTTGCTCGTGCCAATGTTCATGGCATTTTCATTTCGTCCAGCGACTACACCGCGCCAGTAATCAAGGAGTGCGCAAGTGCGCTGAATCAAAGGACCATGTTTCTGTGCTCGCTCAAAGAACTGGTTTTGCTTCTGCAACGCGAGAGTGATTTGCTCGCCTTTCTCCGTAAGAAATCACAGGCTGCCATTGTCGATAAGAAGCCCTTTCTTGAGATTCTCGCGTGAGTGGCCCAACCCATCGCAGCGCCGGTGAATTCAAACGTTAAGCCCCACACAATTCAAACTATGCCAATCGCTATTCCAGTTTCCAACGCCGTACTGCTGAAAATTCAGCGCTTTCATCTGGCGAACCCGGAGGAGTTGCTTGGGCTGGAAGAATGGGCGCTCTGGCTTGAGTCACTTCTACATGGCCCATGCTCCGTTGTAGAGCATGGCCGACAATTTGTACTCTCCGAAGAAAAGCAACTCGTCAAGCGGCTTTCAGGACTTGAAATTCAGATTTATTCAGACGAGCACCCACCGCCGCACTTTCACGTGAAGTCACCAGACGTGGCCGCTACATTCGCCATCGAAGACTGTCGTTTGATCAACGGGGATATCGATGGAAAATCAGAGAGGAAAATCAAGTACTGGCACACACACTCCAAGCCCCTCTTGGTATCCATCTGGAACTCAACTCGGCCAGCAGGCTGCGTCGTAGGCAAAATACAACCTCCTAAGAAACAAAACACCTGACCTCAGCTTTCAGGCCGTAGTTGTCACTGGACTGATGACAAAGCCCATGTCTTTGGCCCGGCGTTTGAGTGTCACCACGCTGCGCTGAAGCTGCTGCGCTTCGTAGCGCTGCTGCCCCTGGTCCACGCAGGCCTCGCCGCGCGTCATGATGAAGTACACCCTGCGTGCGAGCTTGTGGGCCACAGCGGTATTGGCACTGGGCTTGTCCATGCGGGCACACAATCGCCGATAAAAAGCACCTAGCGCGGACTGGCTGTGGCTCAGGCGCATGGCCGCCATCTTGAGCGCCTGGCGCACCCGGTTGGTCGAGCGCTTGGTCTTCGCGCAGAGCACTTTGTGAAATAGTGGGCCAGTTGTGCGGGCGAGGGCTTGTCAATTGCAAAATCAAAATAGCCGCCCATGCGCCCAATCGCACGGGCGTAAGCGTCAATGGTCTTGGGCTGCAGGCCTTGGAGCTTGAGGTGCTGTAGGTGGGTGCGGTACGCGCTGGGAAATGTTTCAGGGAAAGTACCGAGGTCATAGCCAGCGGGATGCGTCGACATGGGTAAACCCCAGATAAGTTGAAGATCACATGCCTCCATAATTGAGAAATGCAGCTACAGCTTACGAATTCACCAATAGCCGTTGCGGCACACCCGCTCTGCGTAGCGGTTTCGTCCACCCCCTCATTCCACCGGCGCTGCGCGATAAAGTCGCTTAGCGCCGCTGAATTCAAACGTTAGGCTTTTTTGAGCATGGGTAATAGATCAAATATTGAAAATGAAGCAGAAGTTGTCGATTTGAAAGATCGGCTTTTGGCTGCATTTTTAGCACCATTGTTTATGAATGTTTCGGTTCTCATTGTTGTCGCTTGGGTTTTTCAGCGCTCGAACTACATGGGTCGTATGTTTTACCACTACATAAATTTCCCTTTTTCAACCGGCAAAATTTACTTCCTATCGTTATGCGTAATGCCATGCATCATTGGTTTTGCTTTAGGTACCAATAGGTTTATAAATTTTGCGGGCCATTGCTTCATGACACATTTCTCCTCCAGTGAGCATGATGTAAAAATTACCGTGCTTATTTGGGCCTGCATCTTGGGAGTTAGCTATTTTGTTGCCAAATCAATATAAGCCTGACGCGTTGGGGGCGCCTTGTTTTGCGCCAAGTCGGTATTGGGGCAGCTTTGGGGGCGTACTCACACGTGCTGCTCGATAGCGTGGTGCACCGCGATATTCGTCCACTTACCCCGGTTTCAACGTAGAACATCTTGCTAGGCGCCATGTCATTGAGTGCGCTTCACTGGTGGTGCTTGGCGCTGGACACAGTCGGCCTTGCAGGTGTGGGTGTTCGCAGGCTCATTAACGAATCGGGTTAGACCGTACAAGCGAAGCGCAGTGGCCAACAGGGTCAGCAAAGCTTCGATCTAGGTAATGCCTATTTTTTTGGGCTAACGCATGCCGTTTTTGCAGTCCAAAGAACGAAAAAACGCACCCAATACAGGCAGTCCTTCTCCGTTTTGAGGCTATAGTGAAGGTAACGATCGCGATCGCGCGCTGGATCTGGCAGGCG
The DNA here is from genome assembly GCA_044369275.1 of Rhodoferax sp. Classification (GTDB taxonomy): domain Bacteria; phylum Pseudomonadota; class Gammaproteobacteria; order Burkholderiales; family Burkholderiaceae_C; genus Allorhodoferax. Next base: position 1,565 of record JBIPME010000177.1, on the reverse strand, counting down.
CTTGGGTGCCAAAGGCGGCGCGGCGATTTTCTCGGTTTTTTTATGCCTGTGCATGCGTGCATCTATCTGGAGGTAGGCCAAAGATGTCAGACAGATTTTTCGAAATTTTCTCAACGGTGTTGTCCAACAAGCGCATTCCCTACCAAGTGATGGGTCGGGCACATCAAGGTTGCGCACCATGACAACCCCAGCGCATGACGCCCAGCTGCTTGAAGACCTTTGCCTTCGCTTTAACGCTGGCGAGACGCTGGAGTACGTCTTCTTTTGGGGGCATCAGGTCAGCAAGCACGGCGTAACTGCCTCGTGTTTCAGCCAGTGGTACGGTGCGCCTTTCGTCGTCGAAGGGCAGCGGTACCTGACAGCTGAGCACTTCATGATGGCGGAGAAGGCGGCATTATTCGGAGACCAAGCAACACGGGAGCTGGTGCTTCAGGCGCCGCACCCCGAGGCCGTTAAGGCACTCGGTCGGCAAGTGCGTGGCTTCGATGAGGCAACTTGGTTGGATAAACGCTTCGGTATCGTGGTCCGCGCAAACGAAGAAAAGTTCGCTCAAAACAAGGAGCTGGGTCAATTCCTCAAGCAAACTTGCTCGCGCGTCATCGTTGAGGCCAGTCCCGTGGACAGAGTCTGGGGTATAGGCCTGGCCCAAGACGATGCGAAGGCCCATAACCCTAACCGCTGGCGCGGCCTCAATCTTTTGGGCTTTGCGCTCATGCAGGTGCGAGATGACGTTTAACCAGTCGCGTCGCTGTGGGGCAGTTAGTTTCAAAGTTAGGAATCAAGGGGGGGCGAGCAGTGCCGCAAACCGTTCCGGGCGGCAACCGTTTGCGCTTTGCCTCTAAACTTCAGAAACAAACATGACTTGCCATATCCGAGCGCTCACATGTTGCCGAACTGGGCGGTCAAACCGACGCCAATACTGGCCATTTTCATGGCCAGTGCGGGTATTCTCCGCCCTTTCGGGTTCGGACGCCGCTTTGCTTTGGCGTTAGGCAAAATCAATCAACAGCATATGACCACACTCGAACGCGCAATTGAGATCGCTGCATCCGCGCATGCTGGGCAACTTGACAAAGCAGGCCAGCCATACATCCTGCATCCTTTGAAGGTAATGCTGCGAGTGCAGAGCCTCCACGAGCGCATGGCCGCCGTGTTGCACGATATCGTCGAGGATACTGCGGTCTCCATCGAGATGCTGCGGGAGGCGGGCTTTCCGTCAGAAGTACTTTGCGCAATCTCAGCGTTAACGAAATTGTCCGGCGAAACTCGCATAGATGCAGCGGCCAGGGCTGCAGCGGATCCTATCGCTCGGGCCGTTAAGCTTGCGGATAATGCGGAAAACATGGATCTATCCCGCATTCCCAATCCAACGGAAAAGGACTTTGCACGGCTGCGTGAGTACGAGCAAGTCAGAGCTTTGCTGCTGTCTTCGGGATGAGAATGCCTACCATGCAAGCACCTTTTGCCATGACTCACAGGCCGTTCAACGCGGACGCCCACATTGGCCATGGCTTTGCCATTTTCATGGCCAGTGCGGGCATGCTCCGCCCTTTCGGGCTCGGACG
>JBIPME010000175.1:0-4732 GCA_044369275.1 Rhodoferax sp. | reverse complement strand
TAGGTGAAAAGGCATGGGCTCATTTTAGGTTTGTTTTGCAAATAACGGTTAACCGATTTGCTTTAAGTGCTGTTTCCAAGGGTTGCTTGTTCACTTAAAGTTGTAACCTTCATTCACAGGAGAAAAAACCATGCCTATTTTGAACGTCTTGCTCAGTGGCCCAGCCCATGCGCAAACCACCCGCGAGGTGGCCACACTGCTGTCTGACTTGACGGCCCGGTTGCTGCATAAAAAACCCGAAGTCACCTCCATTGCTGTGCGTTATGTCGAACCCGAGCATTGGGTGGTGGGCGGTCGCACCTTGGCCGAGCAGGGGCGCTCCAGCGCCTATGTCGAGATCAAGATCACCGACGAGACCAACACGCGCGCCGAAAAAGCGGCCTACATCCAGGCGGTGTTTGACGGTTTGTCGGCCTTGATGCCCAACCTGCACCATGAAAGCTACATCCATGTTCATGATGTGCGGGCAGGAACGTATGGCTATGGCGGGCTGACGCAGGAATATCGCGCACAACATGGGTGAGGGACAGATTCATCGACAGCGTATTGGGCGCCGCCCACCCCCGCGCGCGCGATGGGTGTAGTACACGCCCTGCCAATCTGCGCTCCACAAGGAGATTTGACAAGAGCGATAAAGACGGCTGCATGATGAAGATACAGAAGGCAAATCCAAACATCATGGAGCCGGATAAATAGTGCACATTCCAGCCCGCACCATCAATTTGTACAGACTGGTATGTACTTTTTTCTGTCACAGAGAGGAACGATATGAAAAGCATCATCCATAAGATCCGCGGCGACACAAAATCGCCATCACGAGCGCCCTATTTGCAGGTATTGAATGGCTTAGTCGGCGGCACTTTGGGGATCGGAGTCTTAGCGCTTTTGATGGACTCCCAGGGTTTCCCGTTGCTAATGGCCCCATTTGGCGCCACATGTGTACTCATGTTTGCAGCGCCTGACACGCCACTGGCGCAGCCACGTAACGTGATCGGCGGGCACTTAGTGTCTAGCTTGATCGGCCTGGTATTCCTAAAGTTCATAGGCACTGGGCCGCTGGAGATGGGGGTGGCTGTGGGGCTAGCTATCGCTTTGATGCAGCTCACACGAACCGTACACCCACCTGCTGGCGCAGATCCACTGGTTGTGCTCGTTGGCGGCAAGGTAGGCTGGAGCTTCTTAGTGGCACCCGTGTTGGCGGGCTCGTTGCTGCTGGTCCTGATTGCTTTACTGATAAACAACGTGGGGCGCAATAAGCGATGGCCTCGTTATTGGACATGATGACGCAGAAAAAGAAGGAGAAACACATGAACAAAGAAAAAGTGACCGTAGCGCGCAAAAGTTGCAGCGGATAGGAAATCCAACCGCATGAGGGCGATTAAGGCCCAGGCTTTGGGCATCACAGGCCTACAGGCTGGGTCTGCCTGAGCGATTGTTCAGAGCCGGTTGCCCGAGGTTTGCCGACCCTACCCTTCTTGGGCAGTGCCAGGCGCCGCCTGCCGCACAGCGAGAGTCATCTCGCCGTTTGGCCCCCCTCAGCAGCTGATGCGCTGATCGGCCTCAATTTCGCTGACTGCGGGCGGTGCGGCCCCGTTCGAAGTCTGCTCTTACGCAACACCAGACAAATAGCAAACTGGTTCATCACTTCAATGCTTCGTTTTTAACCGTCGGCGGATGCGCGAAAGCGCTACATCGGTCAAGCCCAGATAACTGGCAAGGCGGTGCTGCGGCACTTGATCTAACCAACTGGGGGCCTCTTGCAGAACCTGCAGGTAACGCTCGGTGGCGCTGAGCATCAGCCATTGATGTTCTCGTAGAGTCAGCCTTTGACGTTCAGCCACCAGGGCTTGCAGCATCCAATCGCCAACTCGCGGCTCCAACTCTTTGGCGTCCTGAAGTTGTCGGCGGCTCAATACCAACATGCGGCTGGGCACCTGTGCCTCGATGCGCCAAGCATGTGGTGGCAAGCCCAATGGCGGTGCTAACCAATGGGCGGCACCATGAAAATGGTGCACCCGCTCACGCCCTTGGGTGTCGGCAAACACGGTGGCCAACAAACCCGTTTCCACCCAGCAAACGGCCTCACTGTCTGCACCCATCCCCCAAACTTGGCCCGCAGCGAGCGAGATGCGCGGCAGGCCATTCCAATAGGCGCACATGCGCGCATCACCGCAAAGACTGGCCAACCAGCCCGGTTCGCAAACGCTGCACGGCGTAACTACGGTGGGATTGATTTGCGAAGAGTTCATGAACCTGGGTTAATGCGCCTTATGGCTTTATTGCGCACAGTGACGACATTCAAACAGGAGTGAAAGCATGCATTATGAGCCGTCCGCCACACCCAACCGACACGTCAAAAAGGATTCGATTCACACGATATTGATTGCCAAATGGAACCTCGCCCATCTTTTGGGCCTCACCCTGTTGTTCCCACTCGGGACGCTGATGCTTTCAATCTGGTCACCCACCACCACCACGGCCGCTTGGCTTGTGATCTGTCTTTTAGGCTTTGCAGTGGCCGAACGTCTGTGGCCATACCGCATCGACTGGCAACCCACACGCCGAGACATCGGCACAGATGGCTTACTCCTGCTGGCAGCTTCGCTGGTAGATGGACTCCTCAGACTTGGCGGTCTGTGGTTAACGCAATGGGCGGCAGGTCAAGGTTACAGCCCGGGTTTGGCCAGCGCCTGGCCTTTGGCCTTGGCAGTGCCTGTGGCCATCGTTGTAGGCGAATTGGGGCCCTATGCATTGCACCGCTGGGCGCACAAGCACCCTTGGGGATGGCGCTGGCACCAACTGCATCATGGCCCTGTGCAAGTCAATGTCAGTAACAGTGTGCGGGTTCACCCAGTGAATCTGACTTGGAATATAGCCTCGCGCGGACTGCTGTGGTGGGGCTTGGGCTTGACACCTGAAACGCTCGCCTGGGCGACGCTTTTCATGATGTTGCAAAGTGTGGCGGTACATGCCAACGTGCGCGGACGCATTGGATTTTTGGCTTACTTGATTGGCAGTGCAGAGGCGCACCGCTGGCATCACAGCACACAAGAAAACGAGGCTTTGAATTTCAGTACCACGGTGCCCCTTTGGGATCAGCTACTGGGTACATGGCACAGTCCTACCGGGTTGGGTCCGAGCACAGTGGGACTGCATGCGTCGCGGAAATTTTCTCCTTAAATCACAGAGTATCCAAGGGTGTGCGATGTTCCTGCGCGTATCGTGACTGGAATGCATGCGGTTGAAAGGTCGCTTGGGGCTACGGATAGCAAAGCCAACCACCTATGCAAGGTTATGGCCCAGGTTTTGGGCATCACAGGCCTCCAGGCTGGGTCTGCCTGAGCGATTGTTCAGAGCCGGTTGCCCGAGGTTTGCCTATCTTCCACCTTATACTCAGCCGCCACAAGGGATGCCCCTGTGCCTTAGCCGCCGTTCTCCTTCTGCCAAAATCGGTGAAGCCACATTTAGAATTTTTCCCAGAATGACAAGTACCAACCTACAAAATCTAGCAGCAGAATTAGCTACAACATGGCGCTCAACTATCATCGGCCAAGCCGCAGGTGCGAATGTAAAAGTGTTGCGAATGGACGGTTCCGTTTACCCGGACGAAGTGCACGATTTTGATGAAGCACTGTTGGTGATTAATGGGCAGATGAACCTTAATATCGCCGGTGAGATTGCTTCCGTTCGTGCCGGTGAAGTTTTTATTGTTCCAGCGGGAATGGTTCATGGCGTAGCGGCGGGAAGTAACGGCACCCTAGTCATTATTGACAGATAAAGCCCTGTGCTGGGTAGTTGTCAAGTTCAGCCTGTCCGAATCATTCTCGGCCAAAGTCCCTACGACCCATGGCGCCTCGCCCATACCGATCGTTGATGGAGTCCATCGCGCCCATCAACTTGCTACGGTGACGGGTGTCAGATGCATCAAAGTCAAACTCTCCCTGCAATACGGATAGAAAATCCAACCCCATGAGGCCAAATATGGCCCGGGTTTTGGGCATCACAGGCCTCCAGGCTGGGTCTGCCTGAGCGATTGTTCGGGGTCATTCGCCCGAGGTTTGCCGACCCTCCCCTTCTTGGGCAGTGCCCGGCGCAGCCTGCCGCCCAGCGACGACCATCTCGCTGTTTAGCCCCTCACCAGCTGATGCGCTGATCGGCCTCAAAGGCTGGTGCCGCTGGGCAAACTTCGCCCCACCCACTGCGGTGGCCCGCGAGCTGACGTGATGCGCGGCGGCTCTGTCTCTGCGCCGCTGTACGCCGCTGTACGCCAGAATTTTGCGGATGTCGGCGCTGTAGCTGATGAACGCGATGGTGCGCATCTGGCCGCCGCAGATCGGGCCCAACAGCAAAAACACCTCGTAGATGCGGGCGATCAGCGCCGCCCACAACCTGTGCGCTGGTCGTTTGGGTGGCGCGGGCTCGCTGCCTGCCTTGCGCAGCCGCTCCAGCGCAAACGGGGCCCACTTGAGATCAACTTTCAAGGCAAACGGATTTACTGACGCAATGGGTCAATTTCATCGATAAAAATCAATACAAATTAAGGAGGAAAAGGGCGCTACTCTTTGGCCTAGCCCCTAAAATCAATGGGCTTTGCTCGACTCCGTATGGGGTCGCCCTTCATTTAAGACTGCTTGCCCCACCCGCCCATGCCATCATCCCCATTCAGCTACGACAAGCCATCGGGCACAGCACCCCAAGGCGTCAAAGAGGAGCAAATTGAATACGGCTTTAT
>JBIPME010000207.1:0-4380 GCA_044369275.1 Rhodoferax sp. | reverse complement strand
CCGCCCATGACGGACGAGCTACATTAATTCTTACTTGTCTTCCGCCTGCCTCAGCAACGATAGCCATTATTCACCCCACTTATCTATATTGATTTTTTTGCCTTGAAATACATTCCGAAAAACGATATCCCCATTGATATCGACTTTCCCGTTAAGCGTAATTTTGTCTTCGTCTTGATTTTCTGAATCCGAGGCGATAGTTACAGTGACGATTTCTCCTGCGCGATAATTTTCTGTCTTGATGTGCAGGTTCATATCTGCAATATGGCGAGATCTACCTGATAGTGGCGTTAATCCTTCTCCATGTGACCAAGATAAGTCGACAATTTGCTTTCCAGTGGCAACTAATGACTTGTGACCAGCATAAATAAGCCATGCGTTGGAGCCAGGCATTTGAGCAACTTCATGCGCTTCAAACCCTGTGCGCGCAAAGTCAGATAGCGCTTTGAGCCGTGGCGGTGTCGGGCAATTGCAAATACACAAATCCCCATCTAAATTGACTTGCCGCCCTTCTGAGTTGATGTCTGGGCGATAAGGTGGAACACACTTGGTCACGCCCCAACTTTTACACGTATTGCAATACACAGGGTCGCCCTCGTAGCAAGCTATTTTGTCGCAATAAGTTATTTTCCGTTGAGGGTCGGGCTGGACTCTGCCGCTTCCGGGGGTGAGGGTGTCACCTTCGAGGATATTTGCTCTCCAAATCATATTTATTCCTTCTGCGTTAAAGGCACAAAGCCAATTTCAAGCAACCCAGCGATGGCTTCATCGTCCGCGTATTGGGTGATTTTTGCCTCGCTTTGGAGGCTGGACTCAATCACATCGCCGTTTTCAATATGGCTGCCCACAATGGCCAAGGGCATGCCTTTATAGGCTGCGGCGTAGCCCGCACCTGAAACAATCGGGCTTTCGCTTCCATCGGGGTAGCGAACCAAGTCCCCCACGCGGGCAACGTGCTTACCGTCAATTTTTATCGCGGTAGAGGCCGTGGCCACTTCACCGCCCCGCGTGGTCTTGGAGCCCACTGTGGCCAACGCATAAACCGCCTTGATCGGTCGGCTATTCATGAGTGCCTTGAACATTTCGGTGGTTTGCAGGGCACTTTCTGCGGTGCGCTTGTCGGATGGAAAGTCCTTGGAGTGGTACTCCAATACCGTGGTAATTTTGAGGAGGTTATCCAGAGAAAATTGCGTCAGTCGGACACTCAAGACATCGTTGATTCGGTGCTGCGACTGACCGCATAACCCACCTGCGTGGGTCTGCGTCCAGCCATTGGCCTCAACGATGCGCTTGATGCGCTTGGCCAAGTCTTCCCGCGCACGGGTATTCACGGCATCCCCCAACTCGGGGGCAGGGTTGTTGGTAGTGGTTGTTTTTAGCATAGTGGCAAAAGTATGCCATAAAGTGCAAATATGCAAAAAAAACAGCATTTAAGATGCATTTTGTATATCCGGCAAACGCCTTAGGGCGAGCTCACGGATGAGCCCAAGGCCTTGCAGGCTGCAAGTGCTCAAGCCAGCGCATCGGTTTGCGCGGGTTGAAACACTCTCAAAACCGAGGCAGCTCCGGGTGCGGCAGTTGCCCACCGCGCACCAGCAGCTTGCCGTATTCTGCGCAGCGTTGCAGGGTGGGGATGAGCTTGCCGGGGTTGCGCAGGCCTTTGGGGTCAAAGGCGTGTTTGACGCCGAACATTTGTGCGTTTTCGTCGGCGGAAAATTGTACGCACATGCTGTTGAGTTTTTCGATGCCCACGCCGTGTTCGCCGGTGACCGTGCCGCCCATGGCCGCGCTGGTTGGCACTGCGCACGGGCACGACTCCAAACAGCCACACACTGCCAAAAACGTGCCGTAATGGTGCCTGACGCACCGCTGGCATCCGCCATGCGTTGCGTCAAATCGCATCGCGCAGGCAGAGCAAAAAGAGATATTTTCAGTAGGGCAAATGCAGCGTTCAAAACCGCGCTCGTCCAAAAAACGGGTCAGGTCGTGGCTTTGCGAGGCCTGTTCTTATTCGTTAGAACGTTGATCGCGACTGAGCTTATGCGATGTCTCGCCCCATGGGTCCATACACGCTCTGAAACGCACGTCTGCGCGAGTCCAAATCGCTGGCGAGACTGAAGCGCTCCACGTGCGCCCCCCAGGAACATCCGACCCCTTCAATCACAAGTGCTTCACCCCATAAACAATCAGGGAGGAATAATGTTCTTCGTTGCGCGTCCAGCGTAAAAAACTCGTTTTGAACACCTGGAATGTGCGAAGGCACCGCCTGCGCCTCAACGGCCCCCACAATAAAACCGATATCGTTCAAGAGCCACTTCACGCGTTCGAGATCTTCAGAAACTAGGCAACCTATAGACCAATGTACGGCGTAAGTGGCGCCACGAACAAACGCCAGTTGCGGGCTGGAAGATCGCAGGTGAAGGTGGACGTTTTCCTCGACCATTGCGCGTAGTGCAGCAACTTCGTCTGACTGGAGCGGACGCAATTCCATAGTACGTACTGAGTTCTAACGTTCGAGGTAAGGGTGCGACCAGTTGTACGAAGCCGCTACGCGGAGTGGAAACCCAATCGGTGAATTCGTAAGCTGTAGGCGCATGCGTCCATTGTGAAGCATGTTGCCCCTCAACTTATCTGGTGTTTTCCCCATGTTCACTTACCCCCGCGGGTTCGACCCGAGCGCTTTTGCTGAACCTTTTTGCAGCAGGTACCGCACCCACTTGCAACACCTCAAGCTCAAGGGCCTGCAACCCAAGACCATCGACGCCTACGCCCGTGGCATCCGGCGCATGGGCGAGTACTTCGACCACCACCAAATCGACGATTTTTCTGCGGCGTGGAGTTCTTGCGCCGGGTGTTGCAGCATGTGCTGCCCAAGGGGTTTCGGCGTTCGCGCAACTTTGGCTTTTTGCACCCCAACAGCAAACGGCTGATTGCGCTCTTGAAGCTTTTTGTGTTTAGGCGAGCACAGCCTGCCGCAGCCAACACCAGCACTGCGCAGCCTACGCCCCGTGCGCAGTGGAAGTGTGTTTGCTGCGGTGGCACTATGGTGGTGGTGCGCAGAAGAATCGCGCCCGTGATGGCCGCACCACCGCCTAAGACGCGCACGCAAAGCACGAATCAGTAAGCACTACAGTGCAACTTTAGCGACAGCGCATCGGTGCCCTGCGGGTGCTATGGATGCGTTCGTTCAAAAAAACAGGTTTCGCGTGTGCAAAGTGGGCTGCAATGGCTCGCGGCGATGACAACGGTACGTCGATTCACGCAGGCGCTTAAGTGCTCTCGCAATGCGGGCAGTACCTTCAGGTGGATTCCTCAAAAAATATTTGCAGTGTGGCTCTAAACTGTGCCTCACTCAGCCGGGCTCGTACAACAAACGGTTCAGATCGTGGCAAGCACGATCTGACCTTAATCGTTGGGCAGCATTTCATTCTTCGCTTGTGTCGGTTTCCTGCGGCATGGCAGGCGGAAATGAAGAAGACGGCTTTGTACTCAACGCTAGGAGCCGCGCAAATATCTTTTCCTCGGCGTTCAATGGTGCTTGCATGTTCTGTTGCCCAAAAAACGCAGCAAGATAGCCGCAACCAGCGTGCAGAACGCCGATGAATATCTCTTCCAGATGACGCAAGGCCGCGGCTTGAAATGCCTCAGTAGTTCTTTCGCCATTCAAATGCGCGGAATAGAAGTAGCTTGCACCGAAGGGAGAGCCGTGAATGATCTCGGATGAAAGAAAGTAGATCAGACCATAAGCTGCAAGTAGCCGTGATCCAGATCGACGTCCAGCTAATTCGCCAACTCGCCTTATGCGGCTAGGCACATCGAGGTTAGTCCACGAGCCGTTACCCTTGCCACTGAACTCGGGATATTCCTGTGTGAGCGTGGCCTGGGGATCAGGGTCGGAGCGAACTTCAATCGAGAACTCACCGCTCCCAAATTTCCTATTGTGGTAACGCCAAGCAGCAAAGTCGATGTACCGGATGGCTCGTTCGGCAACATTGCCCGATTCGGCCAAGAGATAGCTAGCGTTTACGAAGGACTCGATTGCCGATCTAGCGACCGGATACGCATCTCGAACCGGGATGCCGCGAAGCTTCGCCATACGCAGCAACGTTTCAAGTGACTGACCTGCAGTCATCGCCAGAAACGTGCTTGTGCGCCGTTGTCCGTCACCAAGCGTACAAGTTAGCTTTTCCCCTTCGAAGGTTGCTGGGCCTTCGGACGCGACGAAAAGCGCGAGACGAAGAAATTCCTGCTGGAGCATGGCCAAGCCGCGCAGTGCATCAAGGAGCGGAAGTTCTTCGGTATCCATTACGATCGACTAAACAATGATGGGTTGGGCATCACTTGTTGGAGGCGGGCTTCCAAGATGACTTCTCTTCCTCA
>JBIPME010000172.1:0-4866 GCA_044369275.1 Rhodoferax sp. | reverse complement strand
GAGGACTTTCAGAAAACAGCTCAAACTGATGCTGCGACGCGGCAAGCCCGAGAACGACATCAAGCGCGTCATAGCCTTGCTCGCCACCGATGAACCTTTACCCACCAGGTTGCGCGACCATGCGTTAACAGGCAATTTTGTAGGCTTTAGAGATTGCCACGTTTTGCCCGATTGGCTTTTGATTTACAAAAAGCTCGACACCGAAGACGGCCGAGGCATCTTGCGCCTAGAAGCGACGGGCACGCATTCAGATTTGTTTTAACTACGCGGTGACAGTTAAATAGCACCAGCCACGCATCCCCCACACACCACCCCGCGTGGTAACCACACCATGTGGCAAAGTTCTAACGCATCACGCCGCGCAGTGTTAGGGGCCTACAATCCAAAACCCATCACCCGCGTGGGCTGCAGCACAACGCTGGCACCGAACCTTGAGGAACCTCTATGCATCCAAAGCCTTCTTCCGTTCATTCTTCCAATGAACCTGTTAAAGACAAACAGCAACAGCTCCGCAGTGCAGCACTTGAGTACCACGAATTTCCCATACCCGGCAAAATTGCCATTGCGGCCACCAAACAGCTCGTCAACCAACACGATCTGGCGCTGGCCTACTCCCCGGGCGTAGCCGCCCCCTGCGAAGAGATTGTTAAAGACCCCAACAACGCCTTCAAATACACCAGCAGAGGCAACCTGGTTGCGGTCATTACCAACGGCACCGCGGTCTTGGGCTTGGGCGACATTGGCCCCCTGGCGGCCAAGCCCGTCATGGAAGGCAAAGCCGTTCTGTTCAAGAAATTTGCGGGCATTGATGTCTTTGATTTGGAAATCAACGAAAAAAACGACCTCGACAAGTTGGTCGACATCATCGCCGCGCTGGAGCCCACGTTTGGCGGCATTAACCTCGAAGACATCAAAGCCCCCGACTGCTTCTATGTAGAGCGCAAACTGCGCGACCGCATGAAAATCCCCGTCTTCCACGACGACCAACACGGCACCGCCATTGTGGTGGGCGCGGCCATCCTCAATGGCCTGAAAATCGTCGGCAAAGACCCCCGCAAGGTCAAACTCGTCACCTCGGGCGCGGGTGCTGCGGCGCTGGCCTGCCTAGGCCTGCTGGTCAAACTGGGCATCGCGCTGGAAAACATTTTCGTCACCGACCTGGCAGGCGTGGTGTACCAAGGCCGCACCGAACTCATGGACGAAGACAAAATCGTCTTCGCCCAAAAAACCAGCGCCCGCACGCTGCGCGAAGTCATCGTCGATGCCGACATCTTTTTGGGGCTCTCCGCCGGTGGCGTACTCAAAGCCGACATGGTCAAAACCATGGCCGCCAAGCCCCTCATCTTTGCCCTGGCAAACCCCACGCCCGAAATCTTGCCCGAAGAGGTCAAAGCCGTGCGTGGCGATGCCATCTTGGCCACCGGACGTACCGACTACCCCAACCAAGTCAACAACGTCCTGTGCTTCCCCTACATCTTTCGCGGCGCGCTCGATGCAGGCGCCTCCACCATCACCCTGGAGATGGAAATCGCCGCCGTCCATGCCATTGCGCAATTGGCACAGGCAGAGCAAAGCGAAGTCGTCGCCGCCGCCTACGTTGGCGAGCAACTGGCGTTTGGGCCTGAGTATTTAATACCCAAGCCCTTCGACCCCCGCCTCATGATGAAAATCGCCCCCGCCGTGGCCCAAGCCGCAGCGGACAGCGGCGTGGCACTGCGCCCCATACAGGACATGGACGCCTACCGCGAACGCCTCAAAAGCTTCGTCTACGCCTCAGGCACCACCATGAAACCCATCTTCAGCGCAGCCAAAAAAGCCCTGAAAAAACGGGTTGCCTATGCCGAAGGCGAAGACGAACGCGTACTGCGCGCCACCCAAATCGTGGTAGACGAAGGCATCGCCCGGCCCACCCTCATAGGCCGCCCCGCTGTGATCGCCCAGCGCATTGAAAAATTTGGCCTGCGCCTCAAAGAAGAGCTGGACTACGAAGTCGTCAACGTCGAACAAGACCACCGCTACCGCGACTTCTGGCAAACCTACTACCAAATGACGCAACGCAAAGGCGTCACCACGCAATTCGCCAAAATTGAAATGCGCCGACGCCTCACCCTGATCGGCGCCATGCTGCTGCACAAAGGCGATGTCGATGGCCTGATTTGCGGCACCTGGGGCACCACCGACGTCCACCTGAACTACATCGACCAAGTCATCGGCAAACGCCCCAGCAGCGCCATTGGCTCGCCACAGCAGGTAGAAATATTTGCCTGCATGAACGGCCTCATGCTGCCCGGACGCCAAGTCTTCTTGGTTGACACCCACGTCAACTACGACCCCACTGCGCAGCAACTGGCGCAAATCACCGTCATGGCCGCCGAAGAAATGGTGCGCTTTGGCTTCAAACCCAAAGCCGCACTCCTGAGCCACTCCAGCTTTGGCAGCAGCAACGCGCCCAGCGCGCTGAAAATGCGCGAAACCTTGTCCATCCTGCAAAAAGAAGCGCCTTGGCTCGAGGTTGACGGCGAAATGCACGGCGACGCCGCCCTAGACGGAGCCATTCGCAAAGCCACTATGCCCCAAAGCAGCCTGCAAGGCGATGCCAACCTGCTGGTGCTGCCCAACATTGATGCGGCCAACATCGCCTACAACCTGCTTAAAACCGCTGCCGGCGGCAATATCGCCATTGGCCCCGTGCTCTTAGGTGCCGCCAAACCCGTGCATGTACTCACCGCCAGCACCACCGTTAGGCGTATCGTTAACATGACGGCCCTCACCGTGGCCGACGCTAACGCACTAAGGGACTAGAGAAACATTAAGAAACTGTAAATTTATATTGCATTTTTCTGCAAAGCAACTCGCAACTTTGCAGAAGATGTCTTGCTTTTTCAAAGTGCTTACGCGACAATCGACACCAGACGAGACTCGGTGGTGGTCTATGTAAAGAATTTGGGTAGAAAGACATAGCTCATGCGCAAAAGTTTAGTGAAATTCTTGTTGTTAAGCGCCTTGTTCTCAAGTGCCGCATGTGTTGCAACCGCAGCGCAAACCGAAATAACACTGAACGCGCTGCCCTTAGAAGGCCAAGAAACTTACCAAAAAATAGTACGCGGCGGTCCCTTTCCTTATGAAAAAGACGGCACGGTATTTGGCAACCGGGAACGCTTGCTTCCCAGAGCGCAACGCGGCTACTACCGCGAATACACCGTCAAAACGCCGGGTAAAAAAAACCGAGGGGCTAGGCGTATTGTTTGCGGAGAAGCTGTCAGCCAACCCAAACCGTGCTATTACACAGATGACCACTATGCGAGTTTTCGAAAAATAGTGCCTTAAATTGTTTTGTACTTTGAGAAAGAGAATCGGGGATGGACATGCCACTTCGAACCGTTAGAACCAATATCGTTCAATCGATACGCGCCTTTAGGGTGCCAGATTTACAAAAAGCTGCCCAAGGTTTGGGGCACCACTTTCTGTATGCCAACTTAGCCAATGCACAAACAAAACAAGATGTGTTGGAATTGATTGGGCAACAATTTATGCTTTCCACGCTCGGTGGGAAAAATTTTGATGCACTTTACGACAGCATCACCGACCCGGTACACAAATCAGGCCCACAGCCTGGTTTTGTGGCCGTTTTGGAGCACATTCCGGCCAACACCAAATTTGACAAAGAAGCCCGCGAGCAATTGTTAGACATTTTCAGAGACGCTGCCGATTACTGGGGAGATCGAAAAATTCCATTTCGATGTTTCTATTCTTTTCTGTAGCCCGTTCTGCACACACCAGCCAAGCAGAACGGGCTAATCCGGCAGCCGACAGCAGCAAACCCGCTGTACAGGCAGACCAAGCCAACATCATCCAAGCCGCAAACGCGCTTGATGCAATGCCCACAGAGAAACTGTTAGACGTATCGCCTTTGGCTTTGCGCATGAGCAGCCCTTTCAATGCAGGGTATTGGCTCTCGGTGGCCTAATTCGGCAAACCAACCCATCCACCAACCCATCCATCGCGGCGCTTTAAGCGCCGCGATGGATTCATTTTTTTGATTGATTGCCCAATTGATTGATTGGAAAAACACAAACACCAGCTTACCGACCGAGGGCGTTCAAATACTCGGTGCGAGCTTCTAGTGCAGTGTCCGTGAAGTCGGTAAACACACCATCGACACCCATGCGCAGGAATGCCTTGTATTCCGCCTTGGGATCGTTCTTGAAATCTGCGGGTATACGGCGTGTTTCATTGCGAAACGTGTAAGCGTGCACCAACAAACCTGCCTTGTGGGCATCGGCAACCAAGGTCGTAGGGGCCATGCTGCTGGCGTCGGCATAGTCGATTTTGCCGTCACCATTGGTATCTAGGATGCTTCCATCCGGCCTGCGCTGGCCTTTGACAGAGATGATGTAGGGCTTCCAAGGGCCTATGCCATCTGCGTAGGTTTTAATCTCCGCCAGCCCCGCAGGGGTGACCATGGCACTGAACAAGCGTGTATCTCCCGCTTGGGTCCAATCGTAAGGGCGGTCAAACGGCGGTGTGAACAGCAGCTTGCCCGTTGCCAAATCGACATTGTCGGCATCGATTAACTGAACAAGTGGGGTCTTGAGGCCATTGCGCTTCATGTATTGCAAGCTGCTGGGCTCGAAGCTTTGGACAAAAATCGCAGCGTCCTTGTGGTTTAAACCGGCCGCGTTGATGAGCTTGATGAGATGGTCTTCGAGCGGCAGGCCCAAATTGCGGTGGTAGGTGGGGTTTTTGGTTTCAGGATAGACCGCGATGCTGCGGCCATTGCGGCTGTGCTGCTTGGCCAGGTCGATAACTTCTTGGAACGTGGCGACTTTGTACAACCCGTTGTACTGCTGTGGCCGCTGTGGATCG
>JBIPME010000170.1:0-4869 GCA_044369275.1 Rhodoferax sp. | reverse complement strand
CCTTTTGTGACTGTTTGAGACCTTCTGTGACCGTTTGGCTATTCGCTGTTTTGTTGCATAGCCCACATTTGCGCGTAGCGCCCATTGGCGGCGAGCAGGGCGGCGTGGTTGCCGCGCTCGACGATGTGGCCGGCATCAAGCACGATGATTTCGTGGGCCTCGACCACGGTGGACAGGCGGTGGGCGATGACCAAGGTGGTTTTGTTTTTGGCGGCACTTTGGAGTTCTTGCTGAATCGCCCGTTCGTTGGCGGAGTCCAGGGCGGAGGTGGCCTCGTCAAAAATCATGATCGGTGGGTTTTTCAGCAGGGTGCGGGCAATGGCCACGCGCTGTTTTTCGCCACCGGAGAGTTTGAGCCCGCGCTCCCCCACCATGGTGTCGTAGCCATGCGTGGCGGTTTGGATGAATTGGTGAATGTGGGCCGCTTTGGCGGCGGCTTCTACTTCGGCGCGGCTGCTGTGGGTGCGGCCATAGGCGATGTTGTATTCGATGGTGTCGTTAAACAGCACGGTGTCTTGGGGCACGATGCCAATGGCCTGGCGCACGGAGGCTTGGGTGACGGTTTTGATGTCTTGCCCGGCGATGCGAATATGCCCTTGCTGCACGTCGTAGAAGCGAAAGAGCAGGCGTGCCAAGGTCGATTTGCCCGAGCCTGAGGGGCCGACCACGGCGACGGTTTTCCCCGCCGGAATCTCAAAGCTGATGTTGTGCAAGATGGTGCGGCTGGGGGGTGCAGGGGTTTGGGTGCTGGCGCTGGGGCTGGCCAAGTCGTAGGCGAAGCTGACGTTTTCAAAGCGGATGCCCGCTGGGTGGCTGCTGTCGTTGAGCTGGAGGTCGGGGGCGTTGGGCAGGTCGGCGATTTCACGCTCGCGCTCTAGCAGGCTGAACATTTTTTCCAAGTCGGTGAGGCTTTGTTTGATTTCACGGTAAATCACGCCCAAGAAATTCAGCGGGATATAGAGCTGAATCATGAAGGCGTTGACCATCACCAAGTCGCCCAGCGTCATGCGCCCATCGGCGACGCCTTGGGTGGCGCGCCACAAAATCACGATCAGGGCGCTGGTGATGATGAGCTGTTGGCCGACGTTGAGCAGGCTCAGCGTGGTCTGGCTTTTGACGGCGGCGCGGCGGTAGCGTTGCAGGCCTGCGTCGTAGCGCTGGGATTCGAAGGTTTCGTTGTTGAAGTATTTGACGGTTTCGTAGTTCAGCAGCGAGTCGATGGCGCGGCTGTTGGCGGCGGAGTCCATTTCGTTCATTTTTTTGCGAAATTGGGTGCGCCATTGGGTCACGCTGACGGTGAATGCGATGTACAGCGTGAGTGCCACGATGGTGATCCAAGCAAACCACATGTCGAATTTAATGGCCAAGAGGCTGATCACCAGCGTGACTTCAATCAGCGTGGGAATGATGCTGTACAAGGAGTAGCTGATCAGCGATTGCACCCCGCGCGTGCCGCGTTCAATGTCGCGGGTAATGCCCCCGGTTTGGCGCTCAAGGTGAAAGCGCAAGCTCATGGCGTGCAGGTGGCGAAACACTTCAAGCGATATGCTGCGCGAGGCCCCTTCGGTGGCTTTGGCAAAGACCAATTCGCGCAATTCGGTGAGTAAAGAGGTGCTCAGACGCAGTGCGCCATACCCCAGCAGCAGGGCCACGGGAACCACCAGCAGCGCCATGGGCGAGCCCGGTTGCAGCGTCATGGCGTCCACCAGTTTTTTCAGCACCAGCGGCACGCCCACGTTGGCCATTTTGGCCCCGATCATAAAAAGCAACGCGGCAATGACACGCCATTTGTAGGTCCACAAATAGGGGAAGAGCCGGCGCAGTGTTTTCCAGTCAGATTTGGGCGGGGTGGCGGGTGGGGTTGCGTTCAAAGCAGTGGGGGTGTTGTTAGGAGCAGGAAATGCAGGCGATGTAGACGGGTGTGAGGGGTGCATGGGCGACAATCTTTATTTACTATTTTGAGGATTGTGCCTATGTCAACGAATTCAAGTGCGCCCGTGTTGCAATTGCCGCAGGACCAAGAGTTGGTGCTCAAGGTCATTCCTATGCCGGGCGATTGCAATGCCAACGGCGATATTTTTGGGGGCTGGGTCATGGCCCAGGTTGATTTGGCGGGCTCGGTGCTGCCTGCGCGCTATACCCAAGGCCGCATGGCCACGGTGGCGGTCAACGAGTTTGTGTTCAAACAGCCTGTGCGCGTGGGCGATATTTTGTCGTTTTTCTCGAAGGTAAGCCGCATAGGGCGCACCTCGATCACGGTCAAGGTCGAGGTGTTCGCGGAGCGCTTTGGCACGCAAGGCCGCTACAACAAGGTCACTGAGGCCAGTCTGACCTATGTGGCCATTGATGCGCAGGGGCAGCCCCGCGAAATCCCTAAAAATTAAAAATCCAAAATTCCGCAGCCTTCACTGTATAAGCCGCAACGCCTAAGGTTTACCCTAATGATAGGGGCAACCCTATAGATAAAAACTTTTTCTCCCTGTATAAATAGTTACAACTATTAAATAGTTGCATATAAAACAGGAGGCTGCGTGCAGTTTTTTCAACTCTTGATTGCGGGTGTATCCCAAGGGTGCATCTATGGGCTAATGGCTTTGGGTTTTGTGCTGATTTACAAAACCACCGAGACCGTGAGCTTTGCCCAAGGTGAGCTGATGATGTTGGGGGCTTTCGGCGGCTTGGTGGCGATGACGGTGCTGGGCTTTCCGTACTGGGTGGCGGTGTTGGCAACGGTGTCGGCCATGGCGCTCTTGGGCATGGCGCTGGAGCGTTTGGTGATTCGCCCCGTGCTGGGCCAGCCCGCTTTTTCGGTGGTGATGCTGACCATTGGCATTGCGTATGTGGTGCGCGGCGGCGTGACCATGATCCCCGAGATGGGCACCGATACCTTGGCCTTGCCCGTGCCCTACAAAGACGCTGTTTGGAAGCTGGGAGGCGACGCCAACGGCGTGGGTGCCTTGGTCCTGAACGTGGAACATTGGGTGGTGATCATGGTCACCGGGCTTTTGTGCGCAGTGCTGTTTGCTATTTTTCGCTACAGCAAATTGGGCATTGCCATGCAAGCGGCCTCGCAAAACCAGCTGGCGGCTTTTTACATGGGCATTCCGGTGCAGCGGCTCAATAACATGGTCTGGGGTGCGGCGGCGGCAGTTGCCGCCATTGCCGGGGTGCTGTTGGCCCCGATTACCTTTGTGTACGCCAACATGGGTTTTATTGGGCTCAAGGCTTTTCCTGCGGCGGTGGTGGGCGGTTTTGGTAGCTTGCCCGGGGCCATGGTGGGGGGGCTGACGATTGGTTTGGTGGAGTCGCTGGCAGGCTTTTATTTCCCTGAAGGGGTGAAAGACATCGCCGCGTATGTGGTGGTGCTCGTGATGTTGATGGTGCGCCCCAATGGCCTGTTCGGCGACAAAATGCGTAAAAAGGTCTGACGTATGCGCTTTATTTTCAAAACGGATTACGCCCAAGACATCCAGCTGGTTCAGCATGGCGGGCAAATTTTTTGGTACGGCCTGTTGGCATTGCTGGCAGTGGCGGCACCTTGGTTGGTCACAGAGTACTGGCTGGCCCAAGTGACCTTTGTGCTGATTTATGCCATAGCAGGCCTGGGGCTGATGCTGCTGGCAGGCTTTACGGGCTTGTTTTCCATTGGCCATGCGGCATTTTTAGGCGTGGGGGCGTACACCGAGGCGGTGTTGGTGCAGGCGGGTTGGCCCTTTCCGCTGGCCCTGTGTGCGGCGGCGGCATTGTCGGCGGCGGTGGGCTGCTGCGTGGGCTTGCCTGCGCTGCGGGTGAAAGGGATTTATTTGGGCATTGCCACCTTGTCGTTTGGCTTTATTGTGGAAGAGGGGCTGGTGCGTTGGGAGTCACGCACGGGCGGCAGTGCGGGCATGCATGTGCAGCACCCCGCTCTGTGGGGCTGGCAGCTGGAAACACCGGCGCAGTTTTATTTTCTGTGCTTGGTTTTGACCGTGGGGGTGACCTTGGGCATTTTGAATTTGCTGCGTTCGCCCACCGGGCGTGCTTTGGTGGCGATTCGGGACTCCGAGGTGTCGGCCCAGAGTATGGGGATTCATTTGGCCTATTACAAAACGCTGTCCTTCTCCATCTCGGCGGCGTTGGCAGGGGTTGCGGGTGCCTTGTATGCGCACAAAATGCAGTTCATTACGCCAGATCAGTTCAGCATTTTGCAGTCGATTGACCTCTTGTTGTTGATTGTGATTGGGGGCTTGGGCTCGGTGCATGGCGCTTTTCTGGGGGCGATTTTTTTAATCAGCATGCCCCAGCTCATTGGCATGGGGAAAGACTTTTTGCCCCCTGCCATCGGGCAAGCGCCAGGCTTGCAGGGCTTGGTTTATGGCCTGGTGCTCATCGCATTTGTGTTGTTTGAGCCCACGGGTTTGTACGGGCGGTGGCTCAAAATTCGCACCTATTTGCAGCTGTTTCCTTTCTACAGAAAGGGCATGTTCAAACGGCAAAAAACGTTTCAAAAGTCGGAGCGCTTGCAATGAATGCCGATGTTTTACTTTGCGCCCAAAATTTGAGCGTGCGCTTTGGCGGTGTGCTGGCGGTGAATAACGTCAGTTTTTCGGTGCGCCCAGGCGAAGTCTTTACCTTAATTGGCCCGAATGGGGCGGGCAAGACCACCGTTTTTAATTTAATTAGCCGTATTTACACGGCAACCACTGGCCACTTGCACTACCAAGCCGATGGCGCGATGCTGAACCTGTTGGCGCAAGCACCGCACCACATCGCCGCGCTGGGCATTGCGCGCACGTTTCAAAACATTGAGCTGTTTGAGCATGCCAGCGTGCTCAAAAATTTGCTGATTGGCCGCCATGCGCACCGCCAATCTGGGTTTTGGAAAGATGT